>NZ_JBHTUD010000014.1:0-229981 GCF_042794235.1 Nocardia sp. NPDC056541 | reverse complement strand
TGTGTATAAGAGACAGGGCGCCGGGGCGTAGGCGACGAAGGAGCAAGCCCCGGTGCCTGACCGGCGGCCCCTCAGGGCCGCGGACACGCGCGCGCCAGCGCGCCAACAAACACAGCGTCAAACCGACCTGGGACTACCGAAGCCCGAATCCCACCCCAGAACCCGTCTCCGCCGCACACGACGGCGAACTCGGCCCAGTGATGCCGATCGGCTAGTGTCGCCTTCGTGCTCGCACCCGAACGGCGGACGCGCGCCGATATCTTCGTAGCAGTCGCGATCGCCGTCACCCTCGTGGTGGCGGCGTTCGTCGTATGGGCGCGCGCCGATGCCACCGGAACGGATTCGGTGACGGCGGCCTCCCCCGCCCCCACGGTCACCGCGGCCACCCAGCTGCCCACCACCTTGCGCGAGCAGTGGCACGCCGCCGACGAGTCGAGCAGGCGCGCGCTCACGTCGGGCAATGTGGTGGTGACCGGCGATCACGGCACCGTGAGTGGGCGCGATCCGCTCACCGGCAATCAGCTGTGGTGGTATCGCCGGGATATGCCGCTGTGCGGGGTCGAGTCGCAGTTCGGGACCGTGATCGCGACCTATCGCGATCAGCGTGGGTGCAGCCAGTCCGTGATGCTCGAGGCCGATACCGGTGCGCGCCGGGTCGCGCGCAGCAGCTACATGGACGACGAGATCCGTGTCAGCGGTGACGGCACCTACCTGCTGGCGCTCGGCGCGAACCGGCTGGAGATGTGGCGTTCGGATCTGGTACGCACGCTCGAGTACGGCTACGTGGATGCCCCGGTGAATCCGAACACCCAGCCGCGCAACGGATGTGCCCTGCGGTCGGCCGCGTCGAGTTCCTCGCGGCTGGCCGTGCTCGAGCGCTGCCCGGGTGACGCGACCGACCGGCTGACCGTGCTCAATCCGGCGCCGAAGGAATCGACCGCCCCCGAGGAATACGGCTCGCGGGTGCTCACCGCACCGGGTGCCGACGCGCCGCAGATGCGGGTGATCGCGGTGTCGGACAACAAGATCGCGGTCTACTACCCGCCGACGCCCGCGACCGCCACCGGCCTCGGGCTGCCGGCCAGGATCGCCGTGCACGACGGCACCGGCAACGAGATCGCGACCTACCAGCTCGCCGCCCCGTGGGACGAGCGCACCACGGTGACCCGCCTCGGCTCGGCCATCTACGTCTTCACCGGCAACAGCCTGATCGCCTTGAGCTCCAGCTCATTACAGCCGGTCTGGACGGTGCGCGACGCACTCGGCACCCCCGCCCTGATGGCGGGCAGGCTGCTGGTCCCGGTCCCCGACGGGCAGCTCGCGGTGGACAGCGGCAACGGCGCGACCGTCGCCCAGATCCCGCTCGCACGCACCGACTACCGCGGCGACACCATCTCCACCGCCGTCCTGGGCAACACGGTCTTCGAACGCCGCGGCGGACAGCTCTACGCGCTCGGCTGAACCCGCACTGCCATGATGGACCCATGTCCACACCCGATGCCCGCCTGGTCCTGCTGCGCCACGGCGAAACCGAGTGGTCGAGTCAGCGCAAGCACACCAGCTTCACCGACTTGCCGCTGACCGAGCTGGGCGAAACCCAGGCCGTCGCGGCCGGGCTGGTGCTGAAATCCCTCGACCTGCGCGATCCGCTGTGCTTCACCAGTCCGCGGCTGCGGGCGAGACACACCGCCGAACTGGCAGGTCTGTCGCCGATCGAGGTCGACGACGATCTGGTCGAGTGGAACTACGGCGAGTACGAGGGCATCACGACCGCGCAGATCCGCGAAACCGTCCCCGGCTGGACGGTGTGGACCGCGCCCGTGCCCGGCGGGGAGACGGCCGAACAGGTGGGCGCCAGGGCCGATCGGGTACTCGCCCGGGCGGAGCCGGAGCTGGCGCGACGCGACGTGGTCCTGGTCGGTCACGGGCACTTCTCGCGGGTGCTGATCGCGCGCTGGGCGGAGTTCGCGGTGCGTGAGGGACGCCGCTTCGCGATGTCGACCGGTGCGGTGAGTGTGCTCGGCTTCGACCACGACGCCCGCTCCATCTGGGGCCACAACCTGACGACCCGCACCGAGCCGATCGAAGGAGTCCACCGATGAGCGCATTCGTCCGCCGCGCCACCCCCGCCGACGTGCCGGCGATGGTCGGGCTCGTCCACGATCTGGCCGAGTACGAGAAGGCTCCCGCCGAGTGCACGCTCACCCCGGAGCAGTTGCGGTCCGCGCTGTTCGGGCCTGCCCCCGCGCTCTTCGCGCATGTCGCCGAGAACGATGGTGACGTGGTCGGCTGTGCCATCTGGTTCCTGAACTACTCCACCTGGGACGGCGTGCACGGCATCTACCTGGAGGACCTGTACGTGCGACCCGAGACCCGCGGTACGGGGCTCGGCCGCGCCTTGATCGCGGCGCTGGCCGCCGAAGCGGTCGAACACGGCTACAGCCGGGTGTCGTGGTCGGTGCTCACCTGGAACACGCCGTCGATCGAGTTCTACCGATCTCTGGGCGCCGCACCGCAAGACGAGTGGATCGGCTATCGACTCGCCGGTGCCGAACTGTCGGCGCTGGCCGCCACCGCGAGCTGAACCGTGCGCATCGCGTTGCCCCACGATTGGCCGCGAACGCCCGACGAGGCGATCGCCCTCCAGGACGAACTCCGCCCTTCGGTATCCACCGAAAACCCCGCGCCGCCGCAATTTTCGACGGCGGCCGGAATTGATTCGGCGTATGCCGACGACGGCACCGTCGCGACGGCCGCGGTAATTATCGACATCGCCACCATGGAAACGGTGGAATCGGCAGTCGCACACGGCATTTCGGAATTCCCTTATGTACCTGGGCTACTCGCGTTCCGGGAGCTGCCCGCAACGGTTGCCGCATTGGAAAAGCTCACTGTCACACCGGATCTACTCGTGTGTGACGCACAGGGTGTGGCGCATCCCCGGCGTTTCGGATTGGCGTGTCACGTCGGATTGCTCACCGGAATTCCGACCATCGGTGTCGCCAAATCGGTGTGGGGTGAATACCGCGCGCCGGGGCCGCGCCGCGGTGACGCCAGCGACGTGACGATCGACGGCGAGGTCGTCGGTCGCGCGCTGCGCACGCGCGACGAGGTGAAGCCACTGTTCGTCTCGGTCGGCCACCGCATCGACCTCGACACCGCCTGCGACCGGGTACTTGCCCTCACGCGGGGTTTCCGGCAACCCGAGACCACCCGCCGAGCCGACCACCTGTGCCGCCAGGCACTGCGCGCGGCCACGGCCTGACCTACGGACGCTCGTCGTCCTCGGGGATCTCGCCGTAGTCCTGGGCCATGAATCGACTCGTGGCGGGGGCGAACAGCGCGGCCAATCCGGCGACCGCCACGAGCCCGAGCAAGCTTCCCCACAGCGGCTGATGTGAGTCGGTCAGCAACGACCAGGCCACCGGCAACAGCAACACGTTCGCGATGACCGCGATGGCCCGCCCCCAGCGTTTGCCGCGCAGCAGCCCGATGCCCGCGGCGAGCACCCCGCCGAACAGCACCCCGAACCAGATCGCGGTGCCGACCCCGCTGGCCGCGGACTGATCGTGTCCGGTCAGCGCCCGCACGATCAGCACGATCGCGGTCACCACCCCGGCCAGCCCCTCCAGCGAAACCAGCCCACCGGCCACCCGCACTGTCGTCGGGATACCGGTCGACACCTGGTCGCCGCCCTCGCGCTGGTCACCGTCTGTCACGTCCTGCTCTGCCACGTGCCCAGCCTACGACGACGTGTCGTGGCGCCCGGCGCGCGCCGGGTGTTCGCCCGCGCGCACTACCCTCGGCACTGTGCGGACGTTGCTCATTGTCAATCCCAATGCCACCTCGACGACCCCGGCCACCCGGGATCTGCTCGCTCACGCCTTGGAGAGCCGAACGCAGCTGACCGTTGCGCACACCCAGCATCGCGGCCACGCGGCCGAACTGGCCCAGTGGGCATCGACGCAGGAGATGGACCTGATCGTCGTGCACGGTGGCGATGGGACGGTCAACGAGACCATCAACGGCTTCCTGCCGGTGCCCCAGGTCGGCGACGACCAGGTGTGGCGCCCACGTCTCGGGATCATCCCGGGCGGCTCGGCGAACGTCTTCGCCCGCGCGCTCGGCATCTCCCCCGATCCGGTGACAGCAACCAACCAGCTCATCGATCTGCTGGCGCGCGATGCCGACCGCCGGATCGGGCTCGGCCTCGCCGACGACCGATGGTTCACCTTCAGCGCGGGCGTCGGCCTCGACGCCGATGTGTGCGAGTCGATCGACACCGCGCGCGCCAAAGGCCGCAAGGCGACGCCCGCGCGCTATCTGCGCACCACGGTCCGGCAGTTCTTCCGGGCTCGGCGGCAGGATCCGAGCGTCACCCTCGAGGTAACAGGACGGGATCCGGTCGAGGAGGTCTATTACGCCTTCGTCACGAATTCGAGTCCGTGGACCTATCTCGAGGACCGCCCGATTCGCACGAATCCCACCACCACCTTCGAATCGGGCCTCGGCGTGTTCGCGGTGCGGTCGATGAGTGTGACCCGCACACTGCTGCTTGCGCGGCAGTTGCTGGCCGAGAATGGAAACCCCAAGTCGCCCATACTTTTCCGCGCCGACGACGTGCCGTCCGTGCGAATCGAGACGGGCCAGGAGATCGGCCTGCAAATCGATGGCGACTTCATCGGAAAACGCAAGATGGTGCATTTCACATCCGTCCCCAGCGTGCTCGACGTGGTGGCACCCAAGCCGTCCTGACCACCGGACGGCAAGAAAAATCTCCTGGTTGCGCTGCGAAAACCCGGAGACGCGAGTACAAAGGACCGGGCAGGTTCCCCTTGTGGGGGCCTAGAGCGTGATCTCCCCCACGGTGCGCCGGAGACCTATTGACATCTACGGTGATCGTGAAAGCATTCACAAGCAACCGTGCGGAAACATTCGAGTCGCACAAGTGAACGATCCACTAACTACAGGCGCCCTTTGTGGCGCCCTCGCAAAGGAGCAGAGGAATGGACTGGCGCCACAAGGCCATCTGTCGCGATGAGGACCCCGAACTGTTCTTCCCGGTGGGTAACAGTGGTCCTGCGCTCGCGCAGATTGCCGATGCCAAGCTGGTCTGCGCCCGCTGCCCCGTCACGGCCGATTGCCTGTCATGGGCCCTCAAGTCCGGACAGGATGCCGGCGTGTGGGGTGGAATGAGCGAAGACGAGCGTCGCGCGCTCAAGCGGCGCAACGCGCGCACCCGTACGCGTACCTCCGTCTGAATCGACGGACCTGGCGTTGCCGGGCCATCAGCCCCGGTCCGGTAACGCATGTGTGAGAACCCGGCACCTTCACGGTGCCGGGTTTATTGTTGCCCACCTGAGGTTTCCGTAGCCTCAGCGCCCGGAACGGCGGCCGAGCGGAACCCGCAACACCGCGTCGGTGCCCACATCGGCACCCGGATGCAAGCCGATCGAGCCACCCAGTTCCGAGGTCACCAGGGTGCGCACGATCTGCAAACCCAACCGGTCGGAACCTTCCAGACTGAACCCTGACGGCAGGCCACGGCCGTCGTCGGAGATGATCACGTCGAGCCAGCGAGCCGACCGTTCCGAGCGAATCGTCACGGTACCGTTCTCCCCCGCGTCGAAGGCGTGCTCGATCGCGTTCTGCACCAGTTCCGTCAAGACCATCACCAGCGGCGTCGCCCGTTCGGCGGAGAACACCCCGAGCGAACCCGCGCGGCGCACCTTGATCCGCGCGGTGTGCACCGTCGCCACATCGGCCATGATCGGCAGCAGCCGGTCGATGACCTCGTCGAGGTCGACTTCCTCGTCCACCGACATCGACAGCATCTCGTGCACCGAGGCGATGGAGGTGACCCGTCGCACCGATTCCGTCAGCGCCACTTGGGCTTCCGGGTTCTCGGTGCGGCGCGCCTGCAATCGCAGCAGCGCCGCCACGGTCTGCAGATTGTTCTTCACCCGGTGGTGGATCTCACGGATCGTGGCGTCCTTGCTCAACAGCGCGCGATCGCGCCGCTTCACCTCGGTGACATCGCGCACCAGCACCGCGGGCCCGGCCAGTTTCCCGCCCGGACGCAGCACCAGGGTGCGCAACAGCACCGTCGCCCCGCGCGCCTCGACCTCCATCCGGCGCCCGGTTCGCCCGGCGAGCGCGGCCTGGATATCGGCCACCACTTCCTGGGCGTCGAACGGATCGGTGATCAGCGAGCGGGTGGTCACCGCGAGATCCTGGCCGACGAGATCGGCCTGCATCCCCATCCGGTGATAGGCCGAGAGCGCGTTCGGGCTCGCGTAGACGACGATGCCGTCGGTATCGAGCCGGATGAATCCGTCGCCCGCGCGCGGGCTGGAATGCGTGGCCGCCCGATCCTCGGGCGTCGGGAAACTGCCGTCGGCGATCATCTGGCACAGATCGTCGGCGCACGACACATACGCCGTTTCGAGGGTACTGCGGACCCGCGAGCGCGCCAGGTCGGAATCGCGGCTGAGCACGGCGATCACATCGTCGCCGCAGCGCACCGGAATCGCTTCGCGCACCGCGTGCACCGGGCTCGGGTGATAGACCCCGCTCACCTCGACCTCGGTGTCGGTGCGCACCGTGTGTCCGCTGAGCAGGGCATCGAAGACCTGCGGGAAGTCGGTGCGCGAGGCGGTGGTGTCGACCTTGTCGTCGAGATGCACGGTCGGCGCGGTCGTGGGCCGGATCTGGGCCACACACACCACATCGGAACCGTCGACGACCGGGCCCGCGCCCACCCACAGCAGCAGATCGGAGAACGAGAGGTCGGCGAGCAACTGCCAATCGCCCACCACCCGTTGCAGATGGTCCACGGCGATGCCGGGAAGGTCGGTGTGTTCGGCCAGGAGCTCGCTCAGTGTTGCCACGCTGGATCTACCGCTTCGTTGCTCGGGTGAGTTACGCGATGGTGGCGATGAGGTCGCCCGCCTGGAGAACCTGGCCCGGGCTGACGTCGACCGACGTGATGTCGCCCTCGACCTCGGTGAGCACCGGGATCTCCATCTTCATCGATTCCAGCAGCACCAGTGTCTGGTCGACCCGGACGTGTTCGCCCACGGTGACCTCGACAGCGAGCACGGTCGAGACCATCTCCGCGCGCACTTCTTCAGGCATGGCACCCCTTCGTTAGTATCCGCCGAAGCTACAGCCAACCACACGTGAAACAATGGCTCTCGACCAGACAGAGAAGGGAGCTCCCATGGGTAAGCGTGGACGTAAGAAGCGCAGCCGCAAGGGCAACGCCGCAAACCACGGCAAGCGTCCTAACGCTTGAGTCGTGCCGCTGCGCACAGACGACAACAGCACGCTCTCAGAAGCTACTGAGAGCGTGCTGTTTCCGTATCCGGGCTGATCAGCCTTCGGTGGTCTCGATCCTGGTCACCGAGATCGTCCGGTGGATCTCCAGCTTCAGCCGGTCGCGCAGGCCTTCGGGAGCGTGCTCGCCACCGCATTTGCGGCTGAGCAGACCCTTGATCTTCTCCTCGATGCCATAGGCCTCGATGCACGGGCTGCAGTGGTCCATGTGCTCCTGCAAGCGCTGCCGAGTGGCCTGATCGCACTCGTTGTCGAGCATGAGCCACACATCCGCGAGGACCGCGGTGCAGTCCATGTCGAGATCGGGATCGTCACTCACTTGACTACCTCCTGGCGTTCCCCACGGTCGAATCCACGTTCGCGCGCCACATCGGCGAGCAGGCCCTTGAGCTGCTTGCGTCCACGGTGCAGCCGAGACATCACGGTACCGATGGGGGTGCCCATGATGTCGGCGATTTCCTTGTACGGGAAGCCTTCGACATCGGCGTAGTACACCGCCATCCGGAATTCCTCCGGCAGCTGCTGTAGCGCGGACTTGATCTGGTCGTCGGGCAGGGCGTCCAGCGCCTCCACCTCGGCCGAGCGCAGACCCACCGAGGAGTGCTCGGCGGTGGCCGCCAGCTGCCAGTCGGTGATCTCGTCGGTCGGGTACTGCGCGGGCTGGCGCTGCTTCTTGCGGTAGGAGTTGATGTAGGTGTTGGTCAGGATCCGGTACAGCCAGGCACGCAGATTGGTGCCTTCCCGGAACGACTTGAACCCCTGGAACGCCTTCACGAACGTCTCCTGCACCAGGTCCTCGGCATCGGCCGGGTTCCTGGTCATCCGCAGGGCGGCGCCGTAGAGCTGGTCGATCATCGGGAGCGCATCGCGCTCGAACCGGGCCGCCAGCTCGGCTTCGTCGACTTCCGTGCCGGACGCACCGTCGGACACCACGTCGTCGTCGCTCGTCACACCAATCCCTTCGATCGCCGTAGTAGCCGAATCTACCGGCACGACGGAATCGACTGGCAATCGCGCACCCCGTGGCAGGACAGGACGCTCCTCGAGCAGCAGTGTCACTATCTCTCCTTCACGTCGTCTCTGGCCGCGTTGGCTTGTCACTTGTGTGCAACATGCACCCCCGCATTCGTGTTCCCACACCGGCGGAAATCTGGTTGCCGGACCGGGCGTGGCCGCGATTAAGGTGACCGCTTATGTCGACTCCCGCGATCAAGGCCCTCAGCGGTATCGCGCACACGGTGCATTCCTATTCCCACGATCCACGCGCCGACTCCTATGGCGACGAGGCCGTCGACGCACTCGGCGAGGAACTGGGAGTGCGAGCCGCGCAGATCTTCAAGACGCTGGTGATCGAACTCTCATCCGGCACGCTCGCGGTGGCCGTTCTGCCGGTGCCCGCGCGGCTGTCGTTGAAGGCGGCGGCCGCCGCGCTCGGCGCGCCGAAGGCGAGCATGGCCGACAAGACCAAGGCCGAGCGCACCACCGGCTATGTGCTGGGCGGGGTTTCGCCGCTGGGTCAGCGCAAGAAGTTGCCCACTGTTGTCGACGCCTCCGCGCTCGACTGGGATCGGGTGCTGTGCAGCGCGGGCAAACGCGGGCTCGAAATCGAGTTGGCGCCCGCGGATCTGGTGCGTGCCTGCGCGGCCGTCACCGCCCCGATCACCAGCTGAGGCAATCCGGTCGGCGCCTCGTTCCGAATCACTTCGACGCATTCTGCGCCCGGTACGACCGATTCGACCCGAGGATGTGATGCGAAAATGTCCGCTCGTTCGACGATCGCCGCCCTGTCCGGTGCCCTGGTAATCACTTTCGGCGCTGCCGCGATAGCTCCGGCCACCGCGGTTCCGCAGGTGGTTCCGCCGTCGCAGGCCGAGCCCGGCGACTATCCGCTCAACGGCCAGGGCACCACGCCGAAGAGTTCGCCGAAGACCGCACCCGAGACCGACGAGAAGGCCGAGAAGGCCGAAAAGCTCGGCGGTGGGGTCGCCACCGAGGTGATCGATCTGATCACGGGAGTCATCAAGTGCGGGTTGAACATCGCCACCGACTCGGTGCCCTGCTCGCTCTGAGGAACTGCTACCCGAGGCCGGGCACGATCACAACACTGTGGTCTGCCCGGCCTTGTCGTCTCGTGACCCGTCGGGCACCAGGAGTTCGGGCCCGTTGTTGCGCACATTGTTGACCAGGGTGGAGACCGGGCGCGCCACGATCGTCGCCAGCTCCGCCTGCGAGGGCGGTCGCAGCAGATCGGCGGGCGCCGGGTGATCCGGGTCGAGCCAGGCGTCCCAGTGTTCGCGCGGCATCGGCAACGGCATCCGGTCGTGGATGCCTGCCAGCTCGCCGCTCGCGTCGGTGGTCAGGATCGTGCACGACATGAGCGGCTCGGCATCGGGCAGGCTGCGGTCCCGCCAGACCGACCAGAGCCCGGCCATATAGAGCAGGGAACCGTCACTGTGCGACATATAGAAGGGCCGCTTCACCGCCTTGCCCTTGCCGGTCGGTGACGGCTCGACCAGCCACTCGTACCAGCCGTCCATCGGCACCAGACAGCGCTTGTGTTTGGCCGAATCGCGGAACGAGGGCGCGGTGGTCGCCTTGTCGGCGCGCGCGTTGAACAGCGGTTTCCCCTTGGCGGGCACGCCGGGTTCGGCCGCCTTGGTCCAGTGCGGGATCAGGCCCCAGCGCATCCGCCGGATCCGCAGCCGCGGATCGTCGTCGGGTTCGCCGTGCGCGTGCCGCTCCACGACCGTGAGCACCTGTGTGGTCGGCGCGACGTTGTAGCTGACGGCGGCGTCCGGCTCGTCGAGCCCCGTCTCGTCGACAGCGTCCAGTTCGGCCGCCAACCGGCCCGGATTCGTGGTCGTCGCATATCGTCCACACATAAAGGTCAAGATACGCGCGGGCACCGACATCAGGCGCCGCCGACGACGCCACCCCACGCCGAAAAAGCGCACCACCGGTGCGTCCGAACCGCACATAAGCGAAGATGGGGACGTGAGTTTCTGGCCTGCGCCCCATATCGAGGTCCCCGTCCACGCGACCGTGACCCTGCCCGGATCGAAGTCCATCACCAACCGCGCGCTCATCCTGGCCGCACTGGCCGATGGGCCGTCCACGCTCACCGGCGCCCTGCGCAGCCGCGACACCGATCTGATGATCGGGGCCCTGCGCGCCCTCGGCACCGAGATCACCGGCGACGCCGAGATCCTCGAGATCACCCCGGCGCCCCTGCGCAGTGCCGCTGTCGACTGCGGGCTGGCGGGCACCATCATGCGATTCCTGCCGCCCGCCGCCGCACTCGCCACGGGCGATGTCGCGTTCTTCGGCGACGAGCAGGCGAAGTTGCGTCCGCTGTCCACCATTCTCGACGCCCTGCGCAAGCTCGGTCTCGATGTCGACGGTGACGCGCTGCCCTTCGTCGTACACGGCACCGGCGCGCTGCGCGGCGGCACCGTCACCATCGACGCGTCGGGTTCCTCGCAGTTCGTGTCGGGGCTGCTGCTCTCGGCCGCCCGCTTCGACGAGGGCATCACCGTCCACCACGACGGCAAGGCACTGCCGTCGATGCCGCACATCGAGATGACGGTCGAGATGCTGCGCCGCGCCGATGTGGCCGTGCAGACCCCGGCCGATTCCGGCAACGCCCAGACCTGGACCGTGGCGCCCGGCCCGATCCGCGCGGTCGACTGGGACATCGAGCCCGACCTGTCCAACGCCACCCCGTTCCTGGCGGCGGCCGCGGTGACCGGCGGCGAGGTGAGCATCCCGATGTGGCCGCGCGGCACCACCCAGCCCGGTGACGTGATCCGCGAGATCCTCGTCCGGATGGGCGCCGAGGCCCGCATCTTCGACGGCATCCTCACCGTGCACGGTCCGGAACGCCTGGCGGGCATCGACATCGACCTGCACGACGTCGGCGAACTCACCCCCACCGTCGCCGCGCTGGCCGCACTGGCCGATTCTCCCTCGCGACTGCGTGGCATCGCCCACCTGCGCGGACACGAAACAGACCGTCTCGCAGCACTTTCCGCCGAGATCAATCGGCTCGGCGGCGATGTCACCGAGACCGAGGACGGCCTCGAGATCGTGCCCACCCCGCTGCACGGCGGACAGTGGCACTCCTACGCCGATCACCGGATGGCCACCGCCGGCGCGATTCTGGGCCTGCGCGTGCCGGGGGTGGAGATCGAGGACATCGGCACCACCGCCAAGACCCTGCCGACCTTCGTCGCTCTGTGGGAGCAGATGCTGGCTCCCGCGTTATCCAGTGACGGAGTGGCGCGCTGAGCCGCCAGGGGCGATCCTCAGCCAGCTACGACGAATCCGACGTCCGGGTACGCCCGGGTAAGGCGTCGTCGCGTCCCCGCACCAAGACCCGTCCCCAGCACGCCGACGCCGAGCCCGCCATGGTGGTGGCCGTCGACCGCGGCCGCTGGGGTTGCGTGCTCGACGGGGACGCCGACCGGCGCATCGTCGCCATGCGCGCCCGTGAACTGGGCCGCACCCCGATCGTCGTGGGCGATCAGGTCGACGTGGTCGGCGACCTCACCGGCAGGCCCGACAGCCTGGCCAGGATCGTGCGGGTGAGCGAGCGCAGCACCGTGCTGCGCCGCACCGCCGACGACACCGATCCGTTCGAACGCATCGTCGTCGCCAATGCCCAGCAGTTGTTCATCGTGGTGGCGCTGGCCGATCCGCCGCCGCGCACCGGTTTCGTCGAGCGGGCGATGGTGGCCGCGTATGCCGGTGGGCTGGAACCGATTCTGGTGCTCACCAAACGCGACCTGGTCTCGGAATCCGAATTCGCTTCCGCCTTCGACGGTCTCGATCTGAAGATCCTCTACGCGGGCATCGACGACCCGATGGAGCCGGTGCTGGAGATCTTGAACGACCGGCTCACCGCACTGATCGGGCACTCCGGTGTCGGCAAGTCGACGATGGTGAATCGTCTGGTGCCCGATGCCTATCGGGCGGTGGGCGAGGTGTCCGGCGTCGGCAAGGGCAAGCACACCTCCACCCAGTCGGTGGCGCTACCGCTACCCGAAGGCGGCTGGGTGATCGACACCCCAGGCGTGCGTTCGTTCGGCCTCGCCCACATCACGCCCGACGATGTGATCGCCTCGTTCACCGACCTCGCCGGTGCCATCGAGGACTGTCCGCGCGGCTGTACCCATCTCGGGCCGCCTGCCGATCCGGAATGCGCGCTCGATCAGCTGCCCGGCACGGAACGGCGGGTCGCCGCGATTCGCACGCTGCTGACCGCCCTGATCGCCAACGATGCTTGGTAGCAACCGATTCCGTGCCGGGTGACACTCAGAAGCTGAACGACCCCGTGTCGACCCCGCCGCCACCGCCGCCACCGTCGGTCGGCACCTCGGCCACGGTCACCGTCGCGGTGCTCGACGAACCCGCCACTCCGCTGCGCCCGGAGAAGGCCGCGCCGATGCTGTAGGCACCCGGGGCGCCCGGCGTCCAGACGATGCTCGCCTTGCCGTTCGCGCCGACCGGGATGTCGCCGAGCACGTTGTCGCCCGCCTTGAACTGGATCGTGCCGCCCGCCGCGGCCGGGGTCACGCTCGCTTCCAGCGTGACGGCCTTGCCGACCTGCGCACCCGACACCGCGGTGATGGCGGTGCTGGACACGGCGTCGCCCGACACTGTGATGGCCGGTCCCTTGGCCTGGTAGATGCCGTCGCCGAGAGACCCGCCGTAGTGCATCGAGGTCGGCAGCGGGGTGTCGCGGGCGCAGTTCACGCCGACCTTGTACTGGATCTCGAAGGTCTGCGACTTCGGCGAGATATTCGGGTACACCGGGTATTTGGTGATGCCGAACTCGGCGCGGATCCAGTCCGACGACGACGTATCGATCGAGACCGCGTCACCCGACATCTTCGCCGAGCCCGCGACCGGCGTCAGGCACGCCGGGTGCAGGTCCTTGATCGAGTAGATGTATTCCACCGGGATGCCGGTGCGTTCGAACTTCGTGGTCACGGTGACCGTGTCGCCGACCACCGGGTTGGTGTTCGATACCGTTCGGGTGAAATGGCTGTTGCCGTCATCCCAGGTGATCGATCCCGGAGCGGCTACGGCCGAGCCGGGAAACGCCGTCATCGCCAGCCCCGCCGCGGCGGCGAAAACGGCCGCGCGCTGCACTCTTCTGTCCACCATCATCTGTCTCCAACTACGTGCCGGACGCCCTCGACGTCGTCGAGGCGCTGATACGCCCGAGTGGCGAGCAGTAGATCACGCCATGGTCCCCGGCGGATCCAAATCCGAAATAGATCTCGTTCAGATTTCGAATTCGACTCGCGTTCGCTCGCGTTCACAACCACGACACTGTCCGCCGGTACCGTCATCCCCATGAAGCCACCGGCGATCGGTTACCTGCGCCGCGACATCTCGGGTGTCGCCCAGTCCTGGGACGAAACGCAGATCCGTTCCCTAGCCGAACGCCTGGGCTACCGCTTCACCAAGACCGTCGTCTTCAGTGACCGCACCGCCGACCCGATCGGCCGCCTGCTCGACGTGGTCACCACCACCGAAGCCGCCGCGATCGTCACCCCCAGCCTCACCCACCTCGGCTCCGACCTCCCCCACCGCATCGTCGCCGCCTGCGACATCATCACCGTCACCCCCGAGATCACCCACACGAGAACCCTCCCCGCCCTCCCTGCCTGAGCCGGCGAGGCGCCCAGCGAACTCGCTGGGCCCCGAGGCTATTTCGCGGACGCGGAGTGAATACGGCTCCCGGAACACGACTATCGGGGTGTCGTGCGGGAAAATGAGGGGGTGACCACCGAGAACGAGCGTCCTGGACCGCCAGCTATGAGCCCGAGCATTTTGGTGATCACGATGTCGCGGCGAGTGGAGGCGGCGTTGGGGGTCGAGTTGGGGGCGCTGGATTTGACGGTGGCTCGGCTGGGGTTGCTCGGGCATATCAATGGGGTGCCCGGGGCCTCGTTCAGCGAGTTGGCGCGGATGTCGGGGACGAGCGTGCAGAGTGTGCACGCCGCGGTAAAGGGGCTGGTGGGGGCGGGATTGGTGCAGGATCGGACAGCGCGGGCGGGGTCGGCGTCGGCGATCGAGCTGACGGAAGCCGGCGCGGGGCTGCTCGCGCAGGCGCGTCAAGCGGTGGCGCGGGTGGACACCCAGCTGTTCGGGGCGGAATCGGATCCGATTCTGCGGCGGGTCGGAGCGGCGATCGTCGACGCGTTCGCCGGGACGATTCCCCCTCGACCCGAGGCGTGACGAATCCGACCTTCAATGTGGCTGAAACTCGAGCTAGGCTTCAAGCACATTGAAGGTCGGAGGGAGTCGGTAGTTGGAACACGTCTTGTTGTCCGTGCATGTACTCGCGGGCATCGTCTTCGTCGGCGGCTCAGCGGTCGCCACCAGTCTTTTTCCCCGGTACGCGCCGGTCGCGGGCGCGCCCGATCCGGAATCGGTGCGCAGCAGGCCGGTCGCGGCCGCCATGCACCGGATCACCGGGAACTACGCGAAACTCGCCATCATCGTGCCGGTGATCGGCATCGTGCTGGCCACGATCCAGGGCCGGATGAACGAAATCTGGATCACCACCGCGATGGTGACGACCGCGGTGGCAGGCGGGCTGCTCGCCGTGCAGATCGTTCCGATGCAGCGCGAAGCCCTCGACCAGCCCGACGACGGCAAGCGCCTGCGGGTGCTGTCGATGCTCGCGGGTATCTACAACCTGCTGTGGACGGCCGTGGTCGTTCTCATGATCGTCCGTCCCGGATCCGCCGCGTGACCGAACAGGAGCTCCCCATGACCGACCAGGGTGTCACTTTCATCAATGTGATCGAGGTTTCCGCCGACGACATCGAGGGATTCGTCGCGCAGTGGCGCGAACGAGCCGCGCACATGCGCACCGCCCCCGGTTTCCGCGATGTCCGCCTGCACCGTGCCTTGCTGCCCGATTCGCGATTCCAGCTGGTGAACATCGCGCACTGGGACAGTGCCGAGGCCTGCGAGGCCGCCGGACTCAACCCGACGGTCGTCGCCTCGGTCGACCAGGCGCGTCAGGTCGCGCGCGCCAACCCTGCCCTGTACGAGGTGGTCGCCGAGTTCTCCTGAGCGACAAGCATTCACCATGCGCCGGAACCCCGCGACGGCCCTGCCGAGGCGGGTTCCGGCGCGGCCGAATCCTGCGAGCAGTGGATTCTCGACGTCAGTGCTTCGCGCCGATGGTGTGGAGAATTTCGTGGATGATCGGGTCGGTGAGCCGGTTGGTGACCGATCGGCCTTCGCGACTCGAGGTGACGCACCCCTCGTGCCGCAGCACGCGTAGCGCCTGGGAGATCGCGTTCTCGTTGCGGCCGACCGCGGCGGCCAGTTCGCCGACGCTGATGCCGGGCGAGCGGTGCAGACACAGCAGGATTTCCAGGCGGCCGGGGTCTGACAGCAGGTCGAAGCGCTGCGCCCATTCCCTGATCTCGACGTCGCCGATCGCGCGACGGCCGAGTTCGACCGGCGACCCGTGCAGTGTGCGTGGCTCTCCCATGGCGGTGCCCAGCTTAATCGCCGAGTGGACAGGACGGCGCCGCCCGCGACTATTATCTGTTCATCTGTTCAGATAAACATGTAGGGATGATGGATGCGCACTCGGCCGCTGTTCGCTGTAGGAGCCGCGCTGGCGGTCGTGCTGACATCGTGCGGAGCGCCCGACAGCGGGTCCATCGACTCGCTCGTGCTCGCCGACGCGTATGAGCTGGGTGGGTACAACCCCGTCGCCGGGTACGGCGCGGCCGGCGAGGCCAAGGTCTACGACGGATTGCTTCGCCTCACCGGCGGCACCGGCCTGCCCGGTTTCGAGCCCGCCCTGGCAACGGCATTGCCGACGCCCGACGCCGACGCGACTGTCTGGACGGCGCCGCTGCGCCCCGGCGTGCGGTTCAGTGACGGATCGGCGTTCGACGCCGCCGACGTGGTGGCGACCTACCGGGCGATTCTGGATCCGGCGTCGGCCTCGGAGGTACGGTCGTCGTTTTCGATGATCGACCGGGTCGACGCCGTCGATCCGCTGTCGGTGCGGTTCACCCTGCGTCATCCCTATGCCGCGTTCCCGACCAAGCTGCTGATCGGGATCGTGCCGTCGGAGTCCGTCTCGACACCGGGACCCGCGACCGAATCACCGCTCAATACCGCCCCTATCGGCACCGGCCCCTATCGGCTCACAACACTGGAGCCGACGAGAGCGGTATTCGAAGCGAACGAAAGCTATTGGGGTGGTGCGCCTTCGGTCAAGCGGCTGACTGTGCTCTACGTGCCCGACGACAACACCCGCGCGCAGCGGATGGCCGGCGGTGAACTCGACGGAACGTCACTGCCGCCCCTGCTGGCCGCCACCTTCGAACAACGGATGTCGGTGCAGGCCAACACTTCCGCGGATTGGCGCGGTGTGTCGATGCCCGAGCGCGATCCGGTCGCCGGCGACCCGGCCGTCCGGCTGGCACTGAACTACGCGGTGGACCGGCAAGCGATGATCGACAACATCCTCGGCGGCTACGGTCGCCCGGCCTACACGCCTTTCGCCGAGGTCTACGGCGAATCCCACAACCCGGCGGTCGCTTTCGCCTTCGATCGCGCGCGTGCCGAGCAGATCCTCGACGGTGCGCGATGGCGGGCCGGCGCCGACGGCGTGCGCGCGAAAGACGGCGTGCGCGCGCGATTCACCGTGATGTACAACTCCACCGACACGTTGCGCCGTGACCTCGCACTGGCTTTCGCCTCCGATGCGCGGCGGGTGGGTATCGAGGTCGATCTCGAGGCGCTGTCCTGGGATCGGATCGAGCCGCGCATCGCACAGGCCGGGATCCTGCTCGGCGGCGGGAGCGAGCCCTACGATCCCGACACCCAGGCCTACAACACCCTGCACTCGCCGCTGCTCGACCCGAGTGCGGGTAGCCCGTACGACAATGCGAGCAGGCACGCGGATCCCGCGATCGACGCGCGACTCGACACCGCGAGGCGCAGTGTCGATCCCGCGGTGCGCGCCGCCGCGTACCGGGAGGTACAGAGCCGGTATGCCCAGGATCCGAGCCACGTCTTCCTGGTCCATCTCGATCACACCTATGTGGTGAAGGATTCTTCCTGGACGATGTCGGGACCGATTCTCGAGCCGCACGCGCACGGCGTCACCTGGGGACCATGGTGGTCGCTGCAGACCTGGACCCGCTGATGGGGCGCAGTCGCGTTCGCGGACGCGGCCTCCGAGCCATGGTCGGGTGGCGACTGGCGGCGTTGATTCCGGTGCTCGCCGCGGTGTCGGCCGCGCTCTTCGCCGCGGCGGCGGTGTCGCCGTTCGACCCGCTGGTCGGCTATCTCGGCGCCCGCTACGAGACGACGAGTGCGTCGGATCGGGCGATGCTCACCGATCAGCTCGGGCTGGACGCGTCGTGGTACCAGCTGTACGGACGCTGGATCGGCGACCTGTTCAGCGGCGACCTCGGCGTTTCCCGCGGGTTCGCCCAGCCGGTGAGTACCCTGCTCGCCCAACGGATTCCGTGGACAGTGCTGCTGGTCGTGATCGCGATGAGCGTGGCGATCGCCGTCGCGCTCGGCGCGGGCGTCTGGGCGGGCATGCATCGCGGTGGGGTGATCGATCGGCTGGTCACCACGTCGTGTGTGGTGATGCAGGGGCTACCGCCGTTCGTGGTGTCGCTGGCCTCGATCGGCGTGTTCGCGGTCGGACTCGGCTGGTTGCCGCCTGCCGGGCTCACCGACGCCGGGGCCGAGGCCGGGGTCGGTCAGGTGGCGCGACATCTCGTGCTGCCCGCTGCCGCGTTGGCCGTCTCACAGGTGCCGTGGCTCCTGCTGGCCGTGCGGGAATCGGTGTCGGGCAATCGCGGTGAGGATTTCGTGGTCGGTGCCGCCACGCGCGGCATCGACCCCGCGACGATCACCCGCAAGCACATCCTGCCTGCCTCGCTGGCCCCGTTCGTGACGATCCTCGGCGCGCGACTGCCGGAGGTCGTGGTCGGGGCGGTGCTGGTGGAGGAGATCTTCTCGTGGCCGGGGATCGCCGGTGCGTTCGTGCAATCCGCGAAGGATCTGGACATGGCGCTGCTTGCCGTGCTGACTGTCGGCACGACCTGCGCGGTGATGCTCGGCTCGCTGCTCGCCGATGTCGCGGTGGTGCTGCTCGATCCGAGGGTGCGCGCCGATGGGTGAGCGGTATCGCCTGCGCGTTCGTGCACGCGACGTCCCGCGCGAAGCTGCCGAGGGGCGGCGCGGTGCCTGCTGGGCGTCAGCGGGCGGTGAGCGGCGGCTTTGTGTCGCGCTGGCGGTGCTGGCCGCGGTGGTGCTGTACGCGGTGACGGTGCCGTGGATCGGTGGGGTCGACGATCGGCTGACCGACTTCGCGAGCGCACGGCAGGCACCGTCCGGACAGTGGTGGTTCGGGACCGACTCGGCCGGGCGGTCGCTGTTCGTGCGAATCGCGGCGGCATTGCGGACCTCGCTGGTGGTCGCGGCGTGTGCGGCTGCGGTGTCGACGGTGATCGGGGTGCTGGTCGGTGCTGTCTCCGCGCTGGCCGGTGGGTGGGTGGATCGGGTGATCATGCGCTTCGCCGATACCGCGAACGCGCTGCCGCATCTGCTGCTCGGAATCGTGATCGTGGCGCTGTTCCGGGGAAACGCGCTGGCGGTGGTGTTGTCGATCGGACTCACGCACTGGGTGCAGGTGGCGCGGATCGTGCGGGCGGAGAGCTTGAGTCTGCGCGAGCGCGAGTACGTGTCCGCGGCGGTGCTCGCAGGTGCGAGTCGCGCTCACCTGCTGGTCAGACATCTGCTGCCCGCCGTCGCCCCGCAGGCGTTGATCGCGGTGGTTCTGCTTCTCCCGCACGCGATTTGGCACGAGTCGACCTTGTCGTTCCTCGGGTTCGGACTGCCGCCGCACGAGCCGAGCCTGGGCACACTGCTGGAGGAAGCGCGCACGTCGCTGCTGCTGGGCGGGTGGTGGACGCTGGTCTTCCCCGCTGGATTCCTGGTGCTGACGACGGTGGCGGTCGCCGTCTCGGGATCGTCACTCCGCGGGTTGCTGGCCCCACCGAAACCTGCACGGATGCCGCGATGAACCGAGCACAGCAGGACCCGCCGATGCCGGGATGCCATGGCCGACGTCGCGCTGCGGCGACCGCCGAGGAGGCCACATGAACAGCGCGAGATCGCCCGAGTCAGGTACCTGCCTGTCCATCGACGCGCTGACCGTCCGCATTCCGGTGAGCCGCGGTGGCGTGGTGCACGCGGTGACCGAACTGTCTCTCGACATCGCGGCAGGCGCGATCACCGCGCTCGTCGGCGAATCCGGTTGCGGGAAGTCGATTGTCGCGAGTGCCGTGATGGGTGTGCTACCACGCGAAGCCATCACCACCGGGTCCGTTCGCCTGCAACTCGGTGGCGCGGACCCGGCCCCCGAACCGATCGACATCCTCGCCGCCCACCTGCCGTATCGCGGCCGTCACATCGCCCTGGTCCCCCAGTCACCGAGCACCTACTTCTCCCCCGTACGGACCGTCGGATCTCAACTCGCGGAGGCGATCACCGCGCTCGGCACCGCACACACCCCCGCCGACCTCGTCGAGCGCGCCGAGCTCTCCGTCGCCGCGCTCGACCTGTATCCGCACGAGCTCTCGGGCGGCATGGCCCAGCGGGCAGCCGTAGCGGCCGCCTTGGCGGGTGACCCCGAGGTGATCATCGCCGACGAACCCACTTCCGGACTCGATCGCACGCGCACCGACCAGATCGGAAAACTGTTGCGTGAGTGCGCCGATGACGGTGCGGCGGTCCTGCTGATCACGCACGATCTCGGGCATCTGATCCGCGCGGGCATCGCCGACACTGTCGCGGTGATGTACGCGTCACGCCTGATGGAGGTCGGCCCCGGGGCTCACGTGCTCGACGATCCGTGGCACGACTACACGCGCGACCTGCTCGCCGCCCTACCCGAACACGGCCTGCACCCGCTCCCCCATCCCCCGCGAGCGCTGACGAACCTGTCGGAGATCTGTCCCTACGCGGGTGGCCCGACGCACTTGGTTCCCCAGCTGCCGCGCATGATTCGCCGACCGAGGTCCTGATGCTGATCGCCGACTCCATCACCGCGGGCTACAGCTCGGAATCCGTCATCCGCGGGGTCGACCTGCGGATCACTCCGGGCGAGATCGTCGGAATCACCGGCGACTCGGGATCGGGGAAAACCACGCTCGCGCGAACCATGGCCGGGCTACTCACGCCCACCTCCGGCACTGTCACCGTCGACGGGCAGGCACCCCGCCGGGCTCGCGGCGCCATCGCCATGGTCTTTCAATCCCCCCGTGCCGCGACCAATCCCCACTTCACTCTCGCCCGGATCATCGCCGAGCCCGCCCGCATCCGCGGCGCCACGGTCCCCGATCTCGCCGCGCTGGCCACCGCTGTCGGTCTCACCCCCGACCTGCTCGACCGCCGCCCCCACGCCCTCAGCGACGGCCAGCTCCAACGCGCCTGCCTGGCCCGCGCCCTCGCCCAGAACCCCCGCTACCTCATCCTCGACGAAGCCACCGCCATGCTCGACGCGGCCACCACCGCCACCATCATCCGCCTGGTCATGACGCGCGCCGACGACAACCTCGGCGTCCTGCTGATCAGCCACGACGAGCCCCTCCTCGCGGCCGCCTGCACCCGCATCACCACGATGCACGACGGCACCCTCAGCCCGCGGCAGGCATCTCCGCAATAACCGCACGATTACCTCAGGCTGCACACAGGAACCCGTTTTAGCGTGAGCCCCTGTGACATTCACGCAACCGAATCCAGTCAGCGCGTGCCGCAGCCTCAGCGGATGGGCCCGCACCGCACCGACCGTCGCCGAAGTGCTGCGCACCCCCGACATCGCGGTGATCGCCGAACGGGTGCGGACCGCGGGACCGCGCGGGGTGATCGCGCGCGGGCTCGGGCGTAGTTACGGGGATCCGGCGCAGAACGCGGGCGGACTGGTGGTCGACATGACCGCGCTGGACCGCATCCACAGCATCGATCCCGACAGCGGGATCGTCGAGGTCGACGCGGGCATCAGCCTGGACACGCTCATGCGGGCGGCGCTGCCGTTCGGGCTGTGGGTCCCGGTGCTGCCGGGTACCCGGCAGGTGACGGTCGGTGGGGCGATCGGCGCGGATATCCATGGTAAGAACCATCATTCGCAGGGCAGCTTCGGCAATCACGTGGTGTCGATGGATCTGCTGACCGCCGACGGAACGGTACGTACCTTGGGCCCGGAGGGGCCCGACTCGGCACTGTTCTGGGCGACGGTCGGCGGGATGGGGCTCACCGGCATCATCATCGGCGCGCGAGTTCGGTTGAAGCACACCGAGACCGCGTATTTCCTCGTCGACAACGACCGCACACGCGATCTCGACGAGACGATGGAATTGCTGACCGGCGGTTCCGATGACGGGTACGACTACTCGATGGCGGTGCCGGACACCATTTCCACCGGGGCGAAACTCGGGCGGGCCGGATTCAGCCGGGGCTCGCTGGCCACGGTCGATCAGTTGCCGTCGAGACTGCGTAGCAAACCCTTGAATTTCGATGCCCCACAATTGTTCACAGTGCCCGATATCTTTCCGAACGGGATGGTCAATTCGGTGACCACCCGGATTGCCGCCGAGGCCGCTCATCGCCTGTTTCCCCGGCGGTCGCGAGGGCGCATCCAGAATCTGACGCAGTTCTATCACCCGCTCGACCTGCTCGGCGAATGGAATCGGGCGTACGGCAAGCGCGGGTTCTTGCAGTATCAGTTCTCGATGCCGTTCGGGGCCGAGCAGCAGCTGGCCGACGCGGTGCGCACCATCGCCGAATCAGGGCACCACTCGTTCCTCAACGTCTTCAAGCGCATGGGGGCGAGCAATCCGGCGCCGCTGTCGTGGCCGCATCCCGGATACATGCTGAGCTTGGATTTCGCGCTCTCCAGCGGGCTCGACCGATTCTGCGCCGACCTCGACGAGCGGGTGCGGGCGGCGGGTGGACGGCTGTACCTCGCGAAGGAATCACGGACCACCCCCGAGATGATCGCGACGATGTATCCACGGCTCGACGAATGGCGCCGGGTCAGGGACCGGGTCGACCCCGAACGGGTATTCGCCTCCGACCTCGCACGACGGTTGCGGCTGGTGACAGGACTTCGACATTGATGTGCTTCAGATCACGGCCGGTGAATTGCGCACGAAAGCTGTTCACAGTTAATCGAATTCACCGGCAATGACGCACGTCACTGTCCGTTTTGAACTCTTAAGACTTTATAAGTTACATTTCAGCAACAAACAGTTGGACACTTGATCATGGGTGCTCGATCGAGGGCCTGCGCTCCCCAGGGAGCATCGCCATTGAGGGAAAGACTGCATTCATGAACATCAGCAAGGTTGCCGCAACCTCCGCACTCGTCATCGCCGCGCTCGGCGTTGCCACCGGCACGTCGCACGCCGCTCCGGCGCCTGCTCCCGCGCCCGTCGCGGCCTTCCTCGACGGCGTGAACCAGGGTGTGAACCAGGTGCTGCCCGGCATCAACTGGAAGACCGGCATCGAGGGCGACGCGGTCGTCGTCGAGACCGACGCGGGCTCGCTCACCACCGAGAACAACCAGTTCCAGGTGCGCGACAACCAGGGCAACATCGTCGCCGCCCTGCCGCTGGCCTACACGCTCGACGACCTCGAGTACCCGATCGACGCCGCCGTCGACGGCACCCGCGCCACCCTGACCCCGCGCACCGACGTGGCCTCGGCCCGCCCGTCGACCCTGCTGAAGGACGTCGTCCGGCAGGACGCCTTCGACGACGCCGTCAGCGCCGCGGCCACCCAGTTCGGCATCATCACCGCCATCGGCACTCTCGTCGGCACCCTCACCGGTGGCCTCGCGGGCTGCGCCATCGGCGGCGTCGGCGGCCTGGTTCTCGGCGTCCCGGTGCTCGCCCTCGGCGGCGCCACCGGCCTCGCGGGTTGCCTCGCCGGTGCCGCCGTCGGCATCCCGCTGGGTGCGGCCGCGGGCCTGGTGCTGACCGGCGTCCCCGCCGCGATCGCCATCGGCATCGGCTTCAGCAACCGGATCAACGCGCCGGAAAACCAGTAGTCGTCACCGGAAAGGCCCCGTCCACCCGGACGGGGCCTTTCGTGCTGTTCAGCGCGCGAGGCGGATGCGCAGCGCCTCGTAGGTGGGGATGAAAACCTTTCTGCGGTAGCGGCGTTCGACGATCTCCCACGGGCGGCCGGCTGCGGTCAGGGCTTCGAGAAGCGCGGTGAGTTCGGAGTGGACGAGCTGGGCGCCGAGGCAGAGGTGGCGGCCGCCGCCGAACCAGAGCTGGCGGGTTTCGGGGTTGTAGTCCCGGTCGACGCGGAACTCGCCCGCGGCGTTGTTGATGGTCCAGGTGAGGATCTTGACGTGTTCGCCGGCGCGCAGGTCGCGGTCGGCGATGCGGACATCCGCGGTGACCGAGCGGCCGACGAGGTAGGCCGGGCTCGTGACGCGCAGGGTCTCGCGGACCGCGTCGGGAAGGCGATCAGGAGCGGCGAGCAGGGCGCGGTGCTGGTCGGTGTCGTGCATGATCGCGACCATTCTGGTCATGGCGCTGGCGAGCGTGTCGGTGCCCGCGACGGCCATCAGGATCGCCAGGCCGCCCGCGTGCTCGACGTCGAGGCCCAGTTCGCGGCAGCGGCCGAGGGTGGTGTCGGGATCGGCGCGGGCGTACGCGTCGGGAACGTTGACGGCGAGCTGGGTGGCCAGCTCCCGGGCGCGGGCCAGCGCCACCGGGTCGAGCGTGGTCGAGGCCATCGTGCCGAAACCCAGGTTGACCAGTTCTTCGACGTGATGGAACAGGCGCAGGAACAGCGCGTCCTGATCGTCGGTGTAGTCGCCGCCGATGGCCGCGGCGATGTCTTCGGGGCGCATGCCGACCAGGTCGGAGACGCTGCGCCCGACCAGGATCTGCGCGCGGGCGGCGATGTCGACGGTCTCCCCCGCCGCCAGGCGTTCGCGCAGGTCACGCAGGTCGGGGCCGATCACGCGCTCGACCAGAGCATCGGTGTGGCTCAGGGTGAACAGGTCGCGCACCTTGGTCCGCAGGTCGGTATGGCCGGGACCCTCGAACAGATCCTCGACCCAGTCGCCGATGACCTGCGCCCACCAGTGCCCGGCCGCGCCCTCGGACACGATGCTGAAATGGGTGCTGTCGTTGTAGATCTGGCGGGCCACCAGCGGATCGGCGACGAACCAGCCGAGTTCGGGCACCTTGCGGATGGGCCGCGCGAACCGTCCCAGCAGCAATAATCCAGGCAACCAGGGTTGACCAGCGGCGAGTAGGGTTAGTTCATGGCGTCGGGCGGAGCTCCACACCCCGGCAGAATCTAATCGAGCACGCCCGATTAGTGAAGGTCTGTGGCTAGGATCGACGAGATGCGCTGGTGGTGATCTGTGCATCACGCGATATCTGGAAGTGAACAAGCATGGTGAGTTCGACAATCGAAGCCGTCGGCGCGTATCTGCCGGCCAGAGAAGTGACCACGGCGGAGTTGCTGGCGCAGCTGGCCGTCGACGCGCCGCTGGATCTGGAGAAGGTCAGCGGAGTCAGGGCGCGCAGGGTACGCGGCGAATCCGAGGACTCCTTCACCATCGCCTCGGCCGCCGCCCGCAGCGCACTGGGCAATTCGCGCTACGACGCCGCCGATCTGGATGTGATCATCTCCTGCTCGATCACCCGGACCCGGGGCGAGGACTTCTGCCTGGAACCGTCGTTCGCTCTGATGCTGCGCACCGCACTCGGGGCGAACACGGCGATCCATTTCGACGTGTCCAACGCGTGTGCCGGGATGATGACCGGAGTTCTCCTGCTGGACAGGATGATTCGATCCGGTGCGGTGCGTCGCGGCCTGGTGGTGTCCGGGGAGTGCATCACGCCCATCGCCGACACCGCGGTGCGGGAGATCTCGCAGAAGTACGACCCGCAGTTCGCCTCGCTCACCGTCGGCGACGCCGGGGCGGCCGTGCTGCTCGACGGCACCGACGGGCCAGGGCTCGACTACGTGGAGCTCAACACCAGCGCCGCGTTCGCGAAGCTGTGCTTGGGGATGCCCAGTGACCAGGGGCCGGGAGTCGCGCTCTACACCGACAACCGGGCGATGCACAACGAGTCCCGGTACCTGCTGTGGACCTCGCGGCAGCTGGAGTTCCTGGCCGCCCGCGGTTCCAGCTTCGCCGAGGAGGGTTACGACTACCTGATCCATCACCAGTTCAGTGGCCCCGCTGTGGAATTGATCAACAAGATCGCCGAGCGCGAATTCGACGCGGCGATGCCGCCGGGACTCGCGGTGCTGGACCGATACGGCAATACCGCGTCGACCTCGCATTTCGTGGTGTTGCACGACGCGTTGCGGCAGGGACTGATCGAGCCGGGGTCGAAAGTACTGCTGGTACCGGCAGCTTCCGGGGTGGTCGCCGGATTCTTGTCGGTGACAATCGGCGATCTGCGGGTATAGGACAGTATGGGAATCATCATTTCTTCGGCAGTGACGCGCAGCGGCGGAGTCAGCTCGGTAAGACAGGCGGCAAGCGCCGCGCGCGACGCCTTAGCGGGAGCCGGTTGTCCGCCGGAGCAGGTCGACGCACTGATCAATGTGGGGGTCTATCGCGATGCGAACCTGGTGGAACCAGCGGTCGCGGCGCTGATCCAGCAGGCCGCGGGGATCGGGCTGGACTATCGGCGCGGTGACGTGCCGTGCTTGTCGTTCGATCTGATGAACGGTGCCTGCGGGGTGGTGAACGCGGTCGGGGTGGCCGCATCGCTGCTGGCAGATCTGCCCACGGGACATGTCGTCGTCGTGTCGGGCGACGCGCATCCGTCGGGCCGGGCCGATGTGGAGTTCGCGTTCGAGCCGGTAGGGGCGGCTCTCGTGCTCGAGAATTCCGCCGAAGCGGCGGGTTTCGGCGGAGTCCATGTGAGTGCCGGCGACGTACTGCCCGACCCGCAGGGCTACGTGAAGCTGTCCGCGATGGGAGCCGAGGGCCGTTCCTCGCTGACGGTGGAATTGCTCACCGGGACAGCGGAACTCGTCGAGCACGCCGCTATCGCGGCGCGAGAGGCGTTGGCGGCGGACGGTATCGACGCCGGACAGGTGGTGCTGCTGTGCGGTAAGCCGACGGCGGACTTCGCCGGCGAACTGGCGGCCCAGCTCGGCGTGGGCGCGGTGGTGACCGACGACTTCGCCGCCGACGCACACACTTCCGCGTTGACCGCCGCGTTCGTGGCGGCTCGTGACGCGGGACTGGCCGAACGACCGTTGCTGTTCGTCGCCGCCGACGGTGGACCCACCGCGGCGGCAGTGACCTATCGAGGGGTTGGTGTGCGGTGACACGGTCTCTGCATGTTGTTCCGGATCCGGTGAGTGCGCCGCGACATGGTCGCCATCGCGCGGCGGCCGATACTTCGGTCGCGGTGCCCAGCCCGAGAGCGGTGCTGGCGCTGCGGTCGATTCCGGTGATCGGCTGGATATTCCTGATCGCCGGTGTGGTGCGGCCGTTCCGGGCCCGGTGGCTGCGGGTGGCCTTCTGGATCGATGTGGTGCTGAGCGTCGGGGTGCACGCCGCGCAGATTCCAGCAGCCCGGAAAGTGGCCGCTGAACGGGGGATCTCGGGTCGTCGTGCGGCCGTGATGACCATGCTGCTCGGGGCTACCTGGTGGAAGACGCTGGGCGAGGGCGAACAGTGACCGAGGCGGCACCGTCCGGCCGCGGCTTCGCGAGATCGTCGACGGGATAGCGTGGCGCGATGACAGTGCTGGTGACTGGCGCGAGCGGGTTCGTCGGCGGCGCGATCGTGCGCGGGCTGGTGGCGCGCGGGGTGCCGGTTCGGGCGATGGTTCGCGATCCGGCCTCGGCACCGGAGGGTGTCGAGGTGGCGGTGGCCGATCTCGCCGACGCGGGTGCGCTGGCCGCGGCGGTGGCCGGAGTGCGCGCAGTGGTGCACGCGGCGGCCCTGCTCGGTGAATTCGGCAGGCCCGCCGAGTTTTTCGCGGTGAACGTGGCCGGGACCGATCGGCTGATGCAGGAAGCCGCGGCAGCCGGAGTACGGCGGTTCGTGTTCATCGGGAGTCCGAGTGCGTTGATGGCACCCGACGGCGGGGATCAGGTGGGGATCGATGAGACCGTGCCCTACCCGGCGCGATTTCTCAACAGCTATTGCGAGACCAAGGCCGTGGCCGAGCAATTGGTGCTGGCCTCCGATACACCGGAGTTCACGACGTGTTCGCTGCGGCCGCGCGCGGTGTGGGGGCCCGGCGACCGGCACGGGCCGATCGTGCAGATTCTGGCGAAGTTGCGGGCGGGGCGGTTGCCGGATCTGTCCGGCGGGCGCGATGTTCGGGCTTCGCTGTGCTACATCGACCACCTCGTCGACGCCGCCACTCTCGCGCTGACGGCCGAGAAAATCGGTGGGCGTGCGTATTTCATCGCCGACGCGGAGCCGGTGCCGGTATGGGCGACCTTGGACGCGGTGGCCGCACGGTTCTCGTTGGCCGGACCGAGCGTGACGGTGCCCGCGCCGGTGCTCGGCGGGGCCTTGGCGGCGATCGAAACACTGTGGCGGATACCGGCGGTCGCGCAGCGGTGGACTCCCCCGCTCTCGCGGTACGCGGTCGCGCTCGTCACCCGATCGGCGACCTATGACATTTCGCGCGCCGCCCGTGAACTGGGCTATCGACCGGAGGTGCCGTTCACGACCGGCCTGGACGACTTCCACCGCTGGGTCGACCAGGTCGGCGGGCTGGACCGGCTGCTGGAGGACGCGTGAGTGATCTGTGGGTGGTGATTCCCGCCTTCGACGAGGAACGCGGCATCGGCAGCACCCTGAATGCCATCGCGGCGCAGCAGGACACGGATTTCACGGTGGTCGTGGTCGACAACAACTCCACCGACCGCACCGTCGAGGTGGTGCGGGCCTTCGCCGCCGCCCATCCACTGCCGCGCATCGTGGTGATCGACGAGCAGCAGAAGGGCACCGGCGCCGCCGCCGATACCGGGATGCGCTACGCGATTTCCCGAGGCGCCACCTACCTCGCGCGCACCGACGCCGACTGCCTGCCCGCCCCCGACTGGACCCGGCGGATCAAGGCCGGGTTCGGCTCCGGGCTGCGATTGGTCAGCGGTCAGCTGATTCCGCGCACCGATGAAGGCGTTTCCTGGATCGACCGCACGATCATTCGGGTGGCACTGGAAGTGGCCTCGACGTTCGGCAAGGTGCGCTCGGGCAACCGGGATCCGAAGTATCTCGGACCCTATGTGATGACACCGGGGTGCAACATGGCCATCACCGCCGAATTGTATGTTGCCGCAGGCGGATTCCCGCGCACCGCGATCGAGGATCTCCACGAGGACCGGGCGCTGGTCAACGCGGTGCGCACGATCACCACCGACTACGGTTTGCGCCGGGACGTGCGGGTGCACGGCTCGAATCGGCGAGTGCGCGCCTGGGGTATTCGCAAGACGCTGGCCTGGTACGCCGATCATCGGTATCGGCCCGACGTGGTCGATATTCGGTGACCGCGGCCGGGCCGATCGGCAGTGGAGGGGAACATCGGTGACCGACTTTCTCGCACGGCTTGCCGCGCAAGCCGCACGGATTCCGGACGCGTCGGCGCTCGGCACGGTCGGCAAGCGCGCGCTCACCTACCGGGAGCTGGTGGAGTCCATCGGCCGGGTGGCACACAATCTCGGCGAGGCGGGGTTCGCGCCGGGCGATCGAATGCTGTTCTCGATCCGGCCGAGTGTCTCGTCGGTGCTGGTGATCTTCGGGGTGATCGCAGCGGGCGGGACGATCGTGTTCGTCGACCCCGGCGTCGGGCCGGAGCTCTTCGCCAAGCGAGTCGGCCTGGTCGAACCAGCTTGGGCCGCAACAGAATCGCTGCTGTACGCGGTGAGTGGCCCACTCGCCGGGTTCGGGCGCAAGAAGGGGCTGGAACTGCCGCGGTTCGGCGCGCTCGATGTTCGCCATATCCACAGCGGAGTGTGGTTGCCCGGTACGCCGTTCGGGTCGATTCCGTTGCGGCGGTTCACCGGTGACGCACGCGAGACCGCCCTGCCCGCCGCGGATCCCGACGCGGCGGCGTTGATCGTCTTCACCTCCGGAACGACGGACGACCCGAAAGCCGTGGTGCACACGCGTGCTTCGCTGAGCGCGGGACTCGCCGCGATGGGCGGAAAGACCAGCCTCGCGCCGGGCGCCTTCCTGCACACCGAGCAGCTCATGATGGGACTGCCCGCGTTGATGGCGGGGGCGCGGTGGGCGATGCCGCGGTATCCACGGTTCGGGACGCACATCGATCCTGTCCGATTCACGCGAAATCTGCGGAGCGCTACGCATACGTTCTACACCCCGGCCGATCTCGCTGTCGCGCTCGACGCGATCGAAGCCGGCGACCTCGAGCCGCCGCCGAATCTGCGTCAAGTGGCCCTCGGCGGCGCGCCGGTCACCTCCGCACTCCTGCGCCGGGCACGGAAATCGTTGCCCGACACCGAGTTTCTCGCGATCTATGGGATGACGGAGATCCTGCCGGTGGCGATCGCGACCGGCACCGCCAAGCTCGCGCACGACGGGGATCTGCTCGGCGCTCCGGTGCGTGGTGTGCAGGCGCGGATCGCCGACGACGGGGAACTCGTGCTGTCGGGCCCGAACCTGTGCCGCGGGTATCTCGGCGCGGAGCCGCTGACCGAGATCGCGACCGGGGACCTCGCACGGTGGGACGGAACGGAACTCGTCCTCACCGGACGCAAGAAAGACATGATGATCCGGGGGAAGACCAATGTCTACCCGGGGTTGTACGAGCCGGTGATCACCGCGATCGACGGGGTGCGCGAGGCGATCATGGTCGGCCTGCCGGACGAGATCGGCGATGAGCGGATCGTGCTCGCCATTGTCGCCGAACCGGGAGCAGACGATATCGCGGCCCTGCTTCGCGAACGACTGCCGCAGGTCATCGACACCACCGCCGTCCCCGACGACATCGTGGTGGTGGATCGGATTCCGGTCAGCGGGCGGACGAACAAACCGGATCGCGCGGTGCTACGGGAGCTTGTGGGCAAGCTGCTCGCCTGAGTGCGGGCCGCCCGTTGGACTCGGTGCTGCCGGTCGGCTCAGCGGGTCACCGAGCGGAGCGTGCGGTCGGCGAGGGATTCGATGGTGGCCCGAGGGAGCATGGTGTCGACGTAGCAGAAGGTGATCGACATCGTGGTGCCGAGAGTGGCCACCGCGACCGTCAGCGCACTGGCGCAGGAGTTCGTCCCGGCGACCGTCAGCGCCGTGATATCCAGCGGCTCAGGGGTTTCGGGCGGTGAGAGTCTGCCCAGATTGCTGAGAGTGACGTTCCACGGAGCCCGGCGGTCGATGAGTTCGATGGTGCGCCTGCCGGATTCGAGCGAGCGGGGGCAGCCGTAGCGGATGGCGGCCAGGGCGGTGAGGTCGGTGTTCTTCGCCAGCTGCTGGTGCAGTTGGGTTTTCGCCGCGCGAGCCGCGTCCCACAGGGAATGGCCAGGGCCGTAGGGGACGAAAGTGGGGACGACCGCGGTGAACATACCGGGCTCGTCGTCGGCCGGGGGCGGGTTCAAGCGGGAGCGGACGTCGACCGGAATGCCGATGCCCGCGACGCCGGAGGACCGGGGGGCGAGTTCACCGAGGGCGTTGGCCAAGGCGGCGGTCAGCGCGGCGTTGACGGTGACGTCGTGCTGGTGGCAGCGGGTCCGGAGCTCGGTGAGGGTGTCGCCCTCGACGGTGCGGATCACGGTGCGGGTGCGGCGGATCGGAAGTGGTGGCGCGATGCCGGGCAGGCTGGTCGGGCGGCGCGCCATCGCGGTGAGCTGACCGGTGAGGTTGGTGCGCAGGCAGCGCAGCAGGCGCGTATGTGCGGGAGGGATGAGGTCGTCGGGGGCCGGAATCGGCGGACGCGCGGCGCCGGGGAGGGGAGATCCGAAGGCGTAAGCGAGGATTCGCCACCCCAGCGACGTCATCGAGCGGCCGTCGAGCAGCACATGCGACAGCACCAGGATCAGGTCGTGGTGTTCCTCGGAAGTGCCAGGGCGCCACACCAGATCGATGAGGCGCCCAGGTGCGGTCGCGAGGTCGACGGGCTCGGCCAGCTGTTCGTCGAAGACCGTGCGCCACTCGTCGGGGTCGTCGACCATGCGGTGCAGGACCGGTAGATGCGGGTCGGCGGACGGGGCGAAACGCGGGCCGTCGACAACGGTTGCCCGCAGTAGCGGAAATTCCGCGACCAGCGCGTCAGCGGCCTCTTCCAAGCGGTAAGCGCCGATCGGGCCGCGCACCCGCAATCGAACCACGCAATTCGCCGGCGACAACTGATCGACGAGCCAGAACCACCGCTCCGATGCCGACAGCGGGCGCATCACCTCGCCCAACACGGCCTCCGCTGTATCGACACACCGCGAGCGTACCGACGCCCGCCCGAAACTCAGCACTTTCACATGGCGTTACTACATGCGTATTATGGACTTATGGGTTTCGAGTGGCCTGATTGGGCGATCGCTCACCTGATCGGCATCGAACCCAGCGAGGTTCGGCAGGTCCTCGCAGCGTCACGACGGTGGCCACGCCCGGCCTTCGACGGCCAGGTGACCGTCCTGACGGTGTGGGGGCGCACCACAGCCGGCCGCCCGTTGATCGTGGTGATGCGGCAACGGGAGGACTGGACGTGGGTGATCATCGGCGCACGCACGATGCGCGCCGAGGAACTGGCGCAATTCGAGCAGTGGGAAAGTGAGACCCGATCATGAGCGAGCCAGGACTTCCGTCCAGCAAAGAAGAACTCGCCGACTTCATGGATCGGCTGAGTTTCTCCGACGAGCCCACCGATGCCCCACCACGTCTTCCCGTCAACGAAGACATCATGGTGACCACGTCGATCCGGCTCCCCCTCGGTCTGCACAGCCGGCTGAAATCCCTCGCCGACGAACGTCGGGTAGGAGTCTCCACCCTCCTGCGCGAATGGGCTGAGGCAGCCGTCGCCGATATCGACGACGAAGACCAGATGATCTCCCTGGCCGAAGCCAAACGCGCCCTCTCCCGAGTCCACCCCATCCACCGAGCGAGCTGACGCGAGGACCGACCGGTAGACGGAAAGACGACTGAAGCCCCCGCCGAAAGCGGGGGCTTCAGTCGTCTCGATCAGCTGGCTCGCCTCAGCGGCGGCGCTTGCCCTTGGAGTCGGTGCGGGCGGCTTCGCGGCGTTCGCGGCGGGTGCCGCCCTGCTGATGACCGCCGTATTCCTGTGCGTCGGAATGGGATTCGGCGTGGCCGTCCTCGGCGGGGCCCGAGTAGTTCATGGCTCGGGGAGCCTGGTCGCTGATTCCCTTGGCACGCAGAGCAGGCGGGGCCTGGGTCTCCGCGGGGGTGTCCTGCGGGCGGGCACCGACCGGGGAGCGCAGACCCTTGTCGACCGAGACGCCTTCGGGCTGGGGCTGCTGGACCTCCACCTGGAGGTTGAAGAGGAAGCCGACCGACTCCTCCTTCAGGCCTTCCAGCATGGCGGCGAACATGTCGAAGCCCTCGCGCTGGTACTCGACCAGCGGATCGCGCTGGGCCATGGCGCGCAGGCCGATGCCCTCCTTGAGGTAATCCATCTCGTAGAGGTGTTCGCGCCACTTGCGGTCGAGGACCGAGAGCAGAACCTGACGTTCCAGGTTGCGCATCGCGCCTTCGCCCGCGAGGCCGTCGATCTCCTGCTCGCGCTTCTCGTAGGCGGTGTGCGCGTCGTCGAGGAGCGTTTCGCGAAGCTCGTCGCGGGTGAGTTCGCCGGCGTCGCCGGTGGCGGTCTCGCCGGTGAGTTCCTTGTGATCCAGGCTCACCGGGTACAGCGTCTTGAGGGCGGTCCAGAGCTTGTCCAGATCCCAGTCCTCGACGTAACCCTCGGCGGTGGCGCCGTCGACATAGGCGGTGGTCACGTCGGTGATCATGTTCTGAACCTGACCCTCCATGTCCTCGCCGCGCAGGATCTGGTTGCGCTCGCCGTAGATGACGGTGCGCTGCTGGTTCATCACCTCGTCGTACTTCAGCACGTTCTTGCGGATCTCGAAGTTCTGCTGCTCGACCTGGGTCTGGGCGCTCTTGATGGCCTTGGAGACCATCTTCGCCTCGATCGGGACATCGTCGGGCAGGTTCAGGCGGGTCATGATCGACTCGAGCGCGGCGCCGTTGAAGCGGCGCATCAGCTCGTCACCCAGCGAGAGGTAGAAGCGGGACTCGCCCGGGTCGCCCTGACGGCCCGACCGACCACGCAGCTGGTTGTCGATACGACGCGACTCGTGACGCTCGGTGCCGAGCACGTAGAGACCGCCGGCCTCGCGAACCGTCTCGGCGTCGTCCTCGGTCTGCTTCTTGACCTGGTCGAGTGCGGAGTGCCAGGCGGCCTCGTACTCGTCAGGGGTGTTCACCGGATCGAGGCCCTGCTTGCGCAGCAGGATGTCGGCGATGATGTCGGCGTTGCCGCCGAGCACGATGTCGGTACCACGACCGGCCATGTTGGTGGCCACGGTGACCGCGCCGGGGCGACCGGCCTCGGCGATGATCTGGGCTTCCTGCTCGTGGAACTTCGCGTTCAGCACCGAGTGCGCCACACCACGCTTGGTGAACTGCTTGGACAGGTACTCCGAGCGCTCCACGCTGGTGGTACCGATCAGGACCGGCTGGCCCTTCTCGTGCCGCTCGGTCACATCGTCGACCACCGCGGCGAACTTGGCCTCTTCCGACTTGTAGATCAGGTCGGCCTGGTCCTTGCGGACCATCGGCTTGTTCGTCGGGATCGGGACCACGCCGAGGTTGTAGATCGAGTGCAGCTCGGCGGCCTCGGTCTCGGCGGTACCGGTCATGCCCGACAACCTGCTGTAGAGGCGGAAGTAGTTCTGCAGGGTGATCGTGGCCAGGGTCTGGTTCTCCGGCTGGATCTCGACCTTCTCCTTGGCCTCGATCGCCTGGTGCATGCCCTCGTTGTAGCGGCGGCCGACCAGGATACGGCCTGTGAACTCGTCGACGATGATCACTTCGCCGTCGCGGACGATGTAGTCCTTGTCGCGCTGGTAGAGCTCCTTGGCCTTGATGGCGTTGTTCAGGTAGCTCACCAGCGGCGAGTTCGCGGCCTCGTAGAGGTTGTCGATGCCGAGCTGATCCTCGACGAACTCCACGCCCTGCTCGTGCACGCCGATGGTGCGCTTCTTGATGTCGACTTCGTAGTGGACATCCTTCTTCAGCAGCGGCGCGATGCGCGCGAATTCGGCGTACCACTTCGACGACGCGTCGGCCGGGCCCGAGATGATCAGCGGGGTGCGGGCCTCGTCGATGAGGATCGAGTCGACCTCGTCGACCACGGCGAAGTTGTGACCACGCTGGACGAGATCGTCCAGGGAATGGGTCATGTTGTCGCGCAGGTAATCGAAGCCGAACTCGTTGTTCGTGCCGTAGGTGATGTCGGCGGCGTAGGCCACCCGACGCTCGGCGGGAGTCATACCGCCCAGGATCACGCCGACCTCGAAACCGAGGAAGCGGTGCACACGGCCCATCCACTCGGAGTCGCGCTTGGCGAGGTAGTCGTTGACCGTGACCACGTGCACGCCGTCGCCGGAGATGGCGTTCAGGTACGCGGGGAGCACACAGGTGAGCGTCTTGCCCTCACCGGTCTTCATCTCCGAGATATTGCCGAGGTGCAGCGAGGCGCCGCCCATGATCTGGACCTTGTAGTGCTTCTGGTTCAGCACTCGCCACGACGCCTCACGTGCCACGGCGAAGGCCTCGAGCAGCAGGTCGTCGAGGGTTTCCCCGTCGGCGTAGCGCTGGCGGAACTCATCGGTCTTGGCACGCAGCTCGTCGTCGGTCAACGCTTCGATCTCGTCGCCGTACGCGATGACCTCATCGGCGAGGTTCGAGAGCCGCTTGACCATGCGACCTTCACCAATCCGTAGCAACCTCGTCAGTGTCAGCGCAGGCACGGGTCTCGTCAGTCCTCTGGTCGGAGTTGTGTTCAACGGCGATGGTAGTCCGCAGACCACCGTACCCGGCGGCGCGGACCCGTGCCCGGCGTACCGGCGCAGTCATTACCCCAGGTCACGACGCTCGGCGAGCCTCCTTGCCCGGCACCGCGATTCACCTGCCGTGACGTAGGATGTAGCGCGTGCCCGATCAGCGCCATGCGGCACCGGAAGGAGCTTCGGAGCGCGTGATCACGAGATTGACGCCGCAAGACGCGTCGTTCTATCGGCTCGAGTCGAGCAGTAACCCGATCCACATCGGCTCTCTCGCGATCCTGAACAACTCCTCCCCCGACAGCACAGGCCAGGTACTGGACTACGAACGCCTCGTCGACCTGGTCGAATCCCGGCTGCCGATGGTGCCGCGCTACCGCCGCAAGGTGCGCGAGATCCCGCTCGCCATGGGCAGGCCGGTCTGGGTCGAGGACAGCCGTTTCGACATCAGCTATCACATCCGGCGCTCCGCGCTGCCGAGTCCCGGCAGCGACGGCCAGCTCTACGATCTCGTCGCCCGGCTCGCGTCGCGACCCCTGGACCAGGGACGACCACTGTGGGAGATGTACCTGATCGAGGGCCTCGCCGACGGGCGCGCCGCGGTGTTCACCAAGTCGCACTCGGCACTCGTCGACGGTGACACCGCCCTGGAGATCGGGCACGTGATCCTCGACAACTCCCCGCTGCCGCGCGAACTGGCCGACGACTCGTGGCGTGCGCCGCGCGAACCCACCGATGTGGAACTGCTCGCCGGAGCGCTCTCGCAACTGGCCGCGCAACCGCGCGAGGCCTACAGCGTGATGCGCGACGCCGGATCGAACGCGTTCGGGGTGGTGCGCGGCACGCGGATGGCGGTGAAGGCCGCGGCCAGCGTGGTGCGCGCGGCGACCTCGAGCGCGGCGCCGGACAGCCCGCTCAACGCCCGCACCTCACGCAGCCGCCGCTTCGACGTGGTGCGCACCGATCTGGACGACTACCGCACGATCCGCAGGCATTTCGACTGCTCGATCAACGACGCGGTGCTCGCGGTGGTCACCGGGGCGCTGCGCAACTGGCTGCTCTCGCGCAACGAGGCACTGGTCGAGTCGACCAATCTGCGCGCGGTGGTGCCGATGTCGGTCTATGTCGACGGCGACAATCAGCTGACCCCGGCCAGCGAGGTGTCCTCGTTCCTCATCGATCTGCCCGTGGGCGAACCGAATCCGACGATGCGGCTCTCCCACATCTCGCACGCCACCGAAGCGGCGGGCAGGCAGCGCCGCGGGGTGCGGGCGCGCACACTCGTGCACCTGGCCGGGTTCGCGCCCGCCAGCCTGCACGCGATGAGTGTGCGAGCGGCGAGTACCTTCGCCGACAACAGTTTCAATCTGGTGATCACCAACGCGCCGGGACCACAGACCGCGATGTACATCGGCGGCGCGCGCATGCTGGAGATGTATCCGGTATCACCGCTGCTGCGCAATCAGACGTTGAGTTTCGGGCTCACCTCGTACGACGGTCAGGTCTTCTACGGACTCAACGCCGACCGCGACGCCATGGCCGATATCGATGTCCTCGCGGCATCGGTGCACGAATCGATGGAGGAGTTGCTCGGTGCCTGTCTCTGAGAACGACACGATGCGCGTCTACATCCCGGCGACGATTCCGCTGCTGCGCCAACTCGTCGACGAGCAGCAACTGCTCCCGCTCGGCGCGACCGCGTTCGCCGTGACGCCCGCGCTGCGCGAGGCCTACGCCGCGGGCGACGACGAGGAGCTCGCCGAAGTGGCGATGCAGGAAGCCGCCCGGGCCTCCATGCGGTTGATCGGCGCCGAGCGCGACGGACTCGACGATCTCGACGACGACGCCGAGGGCTCGGCCACCACCCCGGGTGGCCCGGTGTATCGGCGCGCGGTGATCGCGGCGGATGTAGCGGGGGCCAAACTGCGGCCCGATCTCGACGATGCTGTGGTGAAGCTGTCGGGGCCGGTCACCTTCAAACAGGTCGCGGCCGTGCATGTGGACCTGGCCGAGGCCGAGCCGCAGGTGGCCAAGGCGGTGGACGTCATCGACGCCGCTGACCTCGGCGATACCGACGCGGAATTCGTGCTCGGTGACGCGGAGGACCACCAGCTTGCCTGGTACGCACCACAAGAACTGCCGTTCCTGCTCGAGCTGTTGTAATTTGCGGCGGGCGGCGGCGGGGTTGCCCAATGTTCACAACTGGCGCTGAACCTACGATGCCGTAACCTGGCTGCGAGAGGGCTACCCCACGGTGGACCGGATGCACGACAGGGAGAAATCGCACAGCATGGTCATCGACAAGTTCCGGGAATGGCTCGAAGCACCGGCGGCGCAGGTCGCCGACCGCGGCGGCAAGCTGAACATCTTGCGCGGCGCGGTAGCCCGGGTCACCACTCCCCTGCTGCCCGACGACTATCTGCATCTGGCCAACCCCCTGTGGTCGGCACGCGAACTGCGCGGGCGCATCGTCGAGGTCCAGAAGGAGACCGCCGACTCGGCGACCCTGGTGATCAAGCCGGGCTGGGGCTTCGATTTCAAGTACCGCCCCGGGCAGTACATCGGCATCGGCATCCTGATCGACGGCCGCTGGAACTGGCGTTCCTACTCGCTCACCTGCCCGCCGGACTGGACCGGCGAGGGCGGCAAGCGGCTCATCTCCATCGCGGTGAAGGCGATGCCGGAAGGCAAGTTGTCGAGCCACCTTGTCAACGGGGTGGCCGCGGGCACCATCGTGCGGCTGGCCGCGCCGCAGGGCGGGTTCGTGCTGCCGGAGCCGCCGCCGGCGAAGGTGCTGTTCCTCACCGCGGGCAGCGGGATCACCCCGGTCATGTCGATGTTGCGCACGATGGACCGGCGCGACGGCGTCAACGATGTGGTGCACGTCCACTCCGCACCCACCGACGCCGACGTGATGTTCGGCGCCGAACTGCGCGCCCTGCACGACAAGCACCCCAGCTTCGTCTCCCACCTGCAGCTCACCGATGCCCACGGCCTGTTCTCCCTGGCCAGCCTCGACGAGCTCTACCCCGACTGGCGCGAACGCGAGACCTGGGCCTGCGGGCCTGCCCCGATGCTCGACGCGATCGAAAGCCACTGGAAGAACGCGGGTGTGGGCGACCAGCTGCACATCGAGCGCTTCGAGGTGGAACGCTCCGCGATCGGCGAGGGCGGCACGGTGACCTTCGGCACCACCGGACGCACCCTCACCGTCGACGGCGCCACCAGCCTGCTCGAAGCCGGTGAGTCCGTCGGCGTGCAGTTGCCCTTCGGCTGCCGGATGGGCATCTGCCAGACCTGCGTGGTGACGCTGTCCGCGGGACACGCCCGCGACCTCCGCAACGGCGACGAACGTCAGCCCGGCGACAAGGTGCAAACCTGCATCTCCGCCGCCGCCGGCGACTGCACGCTGGACATCTAACCGGTTGCCGAACCGCCGAGCGGGTACCCTTGACCTATGCGTCGGCCACAACCCGTGACCGGCGGCTATCGCTTAGGCCCCTCACTTCGATCAATGCCTGAGGGCGCGACTTAGGATCACTCACAGGCCGAACAGCATCGAGGCGACAGCCCTAGGCGCGCAGCGCCGGGTTTTTCGGCGTCTCGATTCCGGACTCGCCGAAGAGTGCGACCGAGCAGCGCCCTCGACCAGGCAAGATCGAGGTTCCCAGGCCGAGAACCCGCGGCATCAGCTGCTGATAATCAACAGGAGGACCCCCGGTGGCCATCACCGATATTCAGGCCTTCGCCCATCTGACGGCGGCCGACATCGAGACACTGGGGAAAGAACTCGATTCGATCCGCCGTTCGGTGGAGACCTCCCGTGGCGAGCGCGACGCCCGCTACATCCGCCGCACCATCGCCGCCCAGCGAGCTCTCGAGGTCGCCGGGCGCGCGGTGCTGTTCGGCAGCCGCAATCGCTGGGCGTGGCTGGGCGGCACCGCGATGCTCTCGGTCGCCAAGATCATCGAGAACATGGAGCTGGGCCACAATGTGAGCCACGGCCAATGGGATTGGATGAACGATCCCGAGATCCACTCCACCACCTGGGAGTGGGACATGACCGGCACCTCGGCGCAGTGGCGCCGGGCGCACAACTATTCGCACCACACCTACACCAACGTGCTCGGCAAGGACGAGGACCTCGGCTTCGGCATTCTGCGGATGACCCGCGACGAGGCGTGGCGTCCGGTGCATCTGGTCCAGCCCGCCGCCAATCTGCTGTTGGCCGCGACCTTCGAGTGGGGTATCGCGCTGCACGATCTCGGCATCGAGAAGGAGCTGGCCGGCGTCGAGGGCGTCACGATGACCTCGCCGCCCGACATCGAGTTCTACCGCAAGGCGGGCCGTCAGGTCGCCAAGGATTTCGTGATCTACCCGGCGCTGACCGGTCCGGCCTGGAAGTCGACGCTCAAGGCCAACGCCACCGCCAACCTCGTCCGCAATCTCTGGTCGTACGCGGTGATCTTCTGCGGCCACTTCCCCGACGGCGCGCAGAAGTTCACCGCCGAGCAGCTCGACGGGGAGACCCAGGGCGAGTGGTACCTGCGCCAGATGCTGGGCAGCGCCAACTTCAAGGCCGGCCCCGTGATGGCGTTCATGAGCGGCAACCTCTGCTACCAGATCGAGCACCACCTGTTCCCCGACCTGCCGAGCAATCGGTACTCGGAGGTGGCGGTCCGGGTGCGCGAACTGTGCGACAAGTACGACCTGCCCTACACCACCGGATCGCTGGGCAAGCAGTACCTGCTGGCCTTCCGCACCATCCACAAGCTGGCGCTGCCGGATCGCTTCCTCAAGCGCACCGCCGACGATGCGCCCGAGACGTCGTCGGAGCGCAAGTTCGCCGGCATCTCGCTGCCCGACAGCCTGCGGGTCGACCCGGAGACCGGAAAGCGTTTCGGTCTGCGCTCGGCGCTGCACGATGCCAAGGTCTCGCTCGAGATCAAGGCGCGGCACGAGAAGGAAGTGCTGCGCGAGGCGAAGACGGCGCTCAAGGCTCGAGCCCGGCAGGAGAAGCTGGCGCTGCGCGAGGCCAAGCGGGCATTGGGTGAACGCGCCGTGCGCGAACGGGGCGTGTTGCGGGACAAGGCAGCTCGTCGCATGGCTCGCCATGCTCGATAACATTTCCATCTCGATCGCGCAATAGGACTTATCACACATTTCGTCCCGAAAATCGCCAACCTACGCTCTCGTAACTTACGGTACTGTAGCCGCCATGGCGATCTCGGATGTCAAGGAATACGCGCACCTCACCGCAGCGGATGTCGAAGCTCTAGGCGCGGAGTTCGATGCGATCCGCCGGGAGATCGAATCCTCTCGCGGCGCGGCCGACGCGCGCTATATCCGCAACGTCATCCGGCTACAGCGCGCGCTCGAGATCAGCGGCCGCACGGTCCTGTTCGCCAGCTTCCTGCCCCCGGCCTGGCTGGCCGGCGTCGCCCTGCTCGGCTCCGCCAAGATCATCGAGAACATGGAGATCGGGCACAACGTCATGCACGGGCAGTGGGACTGGATGAACGATCCGGAAGTCCACTCCACCTCCTGGGAATGGGACAACGCGGGCCCGTCGGCGCACTGGAAGATCACCCACAACTTCCTGCACCACAAGTACACCAACGTGCTCGGCATGGACGACGACATCGGCTACGGCCTGCTTCGCGTCACCCGTGACCAGCGCTGGATGCCGTTCTACCTGGGCAACCCCATCTACAACTTCCTGCTGCAGGCGCTGTTCGAGTACGGCGTCGCGATCCAGCACCTCGAGCTGGGCAAGGTCGCCAAGAAGAAGTGGGCCAAGGACTCGCCCGAGTGGAAGCAGTTCGAGGCCGACCGCACCCTGGTCCTGAAGAAGATCGGCAAGCAGGCCGCCAAGGACTACCTGGTCTTCCCGCTGCTCACCGGCCCGTCGTTCGTCACCACGCTCACCGCCAACATCGCCGCCAACGTGATGCGCAATGTGTGGACCAACGCGATCATCTTCTGCGGTCACTTCCCCGACGGCGCCGAGAAGTTCACCAAGGCCGACATCGAGAACGAGACCAAGGGCGAGTGGTACCTGCGCCAGATGCTGGGCAGCGCCAACATCAGCGGCGGACCGCTGCTGCACTTCATGAGCGGCAACCTCAGCCACCAGATCGAGCACCACCTGTTCCCCGACCTGCCGAGCAACCGCTACGCCGCCATCGCGGTGCGGGTGCGCGAGCTGGCCGAGAAGTACGACCTGCCCTACACCACCGGTTCGCTGCCGGTGCAGTACTTCAAGTCGTGGCGCACCATTCTCAAGCTGTCGCTGCCGAACAAGTACCTGCGCCACACCACCGACGATGCGCCGGAGACGAAGTCCGAACGCCTGTTCGCCGGCAACACCACCCCCTCGATCGACCCGGTGACCGGGCGTCGCCAGGGACTGCGCACCGCACTGGCCGCCGGCCGCAAGCTGGCCCGCCGGACCATGGCCTGACCGGCTGCGGTTGTATGGTCGGCGTGAGTGCCGATCAGCTGAGCGTCTACGACGCAATCCGTTTGCGTCGTGACGTGCGCGCCGAATACACCGGCGAGCTCGTCGACGACGACACCCTCCTGCGGATCCTCGACGCCGCGCATCGCGCGCCCAGCGTCGGGAACTCACAACCGTGGGACTTCGTGGTGGTTCGCCAGGCCGAGACCCTGCGCCGTTTCGCCGACCATGTGGCGGACAAGCGGGTCGAGTTCGGTGCGGCGCTGCCCGCCGAGCGCGCGATGACCTTCGCGCCGATCAAGATCGACGGAATCGTCGAGAGCGGTACGGGTGTGGTTGTCACGCACGATGATTCGCGTGGCGGCCCACAGGTGCTCGGGCGGGCGAGTGTGCCGGAGACCGGCGTGTACTCCACCGTGCTGGCGATCCAGAATCTGTGGCTCGCGGCGACCGCCGAGCAGGTGGGGGTGGGCTGGGTGTCGTTCTACGATCCGGAATTCCTGCGCGAACTCGTCGGCCTGCCCTCCGGGATCAAGCCGGTGGCCTGGCTGTGCGTGGGCCCGGTCGACGCGTTCCAGCAGGTGCCGGACCTGGAACGTTTCGGCTGGCGGTCCGGCCGATCGTTGACCGAGGCCGTACATCACGAGACCTTCGGCGGCTGAACTAACAAGATCCGGACACCCGCACAGCGGATGCCCGGATCGGTCAGGGTTCTAGGCCAGCTTGATCAGGCCGTAGTCGAAGGCGTGTCTGCGGTAGACCACCGACGGGCGGTCGGTCTCTTTGTCATGGAAGAGGAAGAAGTCGTGGCCGACCAATTCCATCTGATAGAGGGCGTCGTCCACCGACATCGGCGTCGCGGTGTGCACCTTGGTGCGCACGATGTGGCCGGGGCCCGTCTCGTCGATTGCCTCGTCGTGGTCGTGGGCAGCGGAACCGTCCGGCGGGGTGAACAGCGACTCGTCGACCAGTGTGGCAGTGGCCTGCGCGACCGAGACCGGCGTCTTGTCGCCGTAGTGCACGACGCGCCGCTTGTCCTTGGCCCGGCGCAGTCTGCTCTCGATCTTCTGGGTGGCCGATTCGAGCGCGGCGTAGAAACTGTCGGCGCACGCCTCGGCGCGCACGATCGGTCCACGGCCGCGCGCGGTGATCTCCACACGCTGACAGGCCTTGCGTTGACGACGGTTGCGTTCGTGGAACAGTTCCACATCGAAGAGGAAGATCGACGGGTCGAAGCGCTCTAACCGAGACAGCTTCTCCGCGACGTAGATTCGATAGTGGTCAGGGATTTCGACGTTGCGACCGGAGACCACCACTTCGGCGTTCGGGGTCTCGAAGTCGATCGTCTCGGTGGCACCGTTCTGGAGTGCCGTGGTGGGTTCAGCATCTTGCACTGATGCCCGTGAAGAAGTCGTCACGCGTACCTCCCGGATATGGCCGCACAACTACCAACGTAGGGCGGCGGGATTGAGCTGTGCCGATCGGGAATCGCCCGGCACCTGTATCCGCGGCACCACCTCCCAAACTTGTGGTTCGGTGTGTGCTCGCGACGCTAGTCCGCCATCGGCAAGTCCGCCACTGTTCACGCGAACTTTCATCAGTCAAGCCGCGCAGGTCACCAAAACCGCGCGCGGAACTATGCCGATCCGGCTGAGAACACGTGTCGATTCGCAGGCGGTGGCACCGGTGGTGAGCACGTCGTCTACCAGCACTACCTGGGCTTTCGCACTGACGGCGACCCATTCGTCCGGTTCGGCGACAGTCATGATCTTGCCGCGCACATTGTGGGAACGCTCATGCGTCGTCAAGCCCACCGAATCCCGGACACCGCGTGCCATCCGCAGCAGCGGCACGCTCCGGCAATCGATCAGCCACCGTGCCGCGACCTCGGCCGAGCGGGCCACCGGGTCACCACCGCGCCGGCGCGCCGCCGCGGTTCTGGTCGGCGCGGGCACGAGCAACAGCGGGCGATCGGGGGCACGCAAGCGGGCAAGCGCGTGGGCGAGCGCCAGCCCGAGTGGGGCGGCGAGGTCGCGCCTGTTCTGTTCCTTGGCTGCCAGCACCGCCCGCTTGCCCACACCGGCGTAAGGACCGAGCGCCCAGCACGGAACACCGGGATCAGCGCGCGGCCGCACCCGGACGGGATCGCGGGCGAGTTCGGCCGCGCACTCGGCGCACCACCTCTCGCCGACCGCACCGCAGCCACCGCACCGATCGGGCAGGATCAGGTCGAGCAGGGTTCTCATAGCGCACGAGCATGACAGCGGGCACCGACATGATCAGCTCGGCAAGACCGGCACAACCCGTTCTCCGGTCAATCCGGGTACCTCACGCCAGAAACGGTCGTTGCGGGTCGGATCGGCGGTCTGTAGCTGCAGGACGGCCCGGGAATCGGCCACGTACTGCGTGGCCGGGGCCGCCGTCACCACCCGCACCGGCGGAGTGAGGTTCTGCGAGGTCACCGCACTGAACTGCGAACCGTCGATGGAGACGGTGAAGACCGGGTCGACATTGCCCTCGCGGGCCACCATGATCGTGTCGCCGGTGACCCAGCTCAACGACACCGCGCGCGAGCTCAGGCCGAGCGCGAGCGGCAGCGGTGAGGTGAGCGCGTACTTGCCGTCGGGGCGACGTTGGACCACCGCCACATACACCTTGCCGTCGGCGATCAGCGCCGCGCGCACGCCGGTGCGCGAGACCACCACCTCGCTGATCGGCGGACGTGGAGCGCCCGCGCCTTCGAACAGGGCCGTGATGTCGACGTCCTCGGTGGAGACATTGCCGGTGGCCCGATCGGTGACCGCCCGGATGACCCGATCACCGTCGATCACTGTCCAGGCGGCGCCGCCGTCGCTGGTCCAGGACGGACGGGCGATGCTGGCACCCTCGGCGACCGCGAACGCCTTGGCCCCGTAGTTGCCGATGAGCAGGGTGCGGGCGGCTTCTGGCAGCGGTTTGCCGGAGTCGGCGACCGCGGCGACGAACTGTCCGTCGGCCGAGATGCCGACGGACTGCAGGTTGGTCGCCTCGCCGAAGGAACCACTCGGGGTGACGATCCCGTCCGGGGTGACCTGCACCAGGGCGCCGTTGCGCAAGGCGTGCAGGCCGATCCGGTTCTGGCCGGGCGCCGAGGCGCTGTACTGGTCGACATCGGCGACCGACCAGCCGTTGGCCGCGTACCGGTCGTCGAGCGGTTTACCGTCGGCGAGCAACACGTACGGTCCGAGGATGTCGGCGCCGGCCAGGGTGAGCACCACCTGCGCGGCGAGCAGTTCGCGATCGCGCTGGCCGAGTCCGCCGATCCCGGCGAAGTCGATGCGCACTCCCCCGATGCCGACACCGACGTCACCCGGTTCGTTGTTGGCCTTGGTGATCGGACCGCGCAGCGAGACCGGCTGCGCCAACTGGTTGCGCACCACCGGGGCGATCGTGGACTGCGGGCCTTCGGCGAGCATGCCGATCAAGCGCTCGGTGAGCTGGGCGCGCGGCACCGAGATCCAGCGCGGATCCGGGACCAGGAGCGAGTTACCCGGGTCGATGTAGTGCAGGACGTAGCGGTGGTAGGACTTGACGAACGCGTCGTTGCCCATCACGACGCCCGGCGGCAGCTCGGTGATCCGCCACTCGCCGTCGATCTTGCTCATCTCGATCTTGTTCTCGAGCGTGCCTTCGGTGGCGCGGTAACCGCCGTCGCGGGCGAGCTCGCCGACCTTGCGGGCGCGCAGCACATAGCTGGCCTTGTCGCCCGACCGCGACTCGCGCAGGGTGTCGGGGCGATCGTCGACGATGGTGGTGCTCGCCTCGTCGTTCCAGCTGCCCGCTGTCTCGGGCGCCATGTACTGGCGGGCCGCGGCGTGCTGGTTGGTGGGGTCGGCACTGGCGGTGAGGAAGTCGCCCAGCAGCAGGTCGGGGTCGCGGCCGGAGGTCGGCGGGGTCGGGCCTTCGGAGGTGGGCGCGCGATTGATCGTGCCGAGTGCCTGCGGTGCGGAGGACTCCGGCAGGCTGGCGCACCCGGTGAGCACCATCAGCCCGGCCAGAACCGCCGCGACCAGTGCGGCGCCGTGCCGATCCCGACGATCACCACGCGCACTAGTCATGACTTCCTGTCTCTGGTCTCGGTGGGCGTCGACTCGTCGCGGTCGGCGTCGGCGGGGGCCGCGTCGTGGCCGTTGGTCGCCGGGTGCGCGCCTGCCGCAGGCGGTTCGATACCGGAATCGTCGGCCGAGGGGTCGTCTCGCGGTTCGTCTCCCGGCTCGACGACCGTCAGTTCGACAACAGCCGAGTCGGGTCCGGCCGAGTCGGGTCCGGTCGGCTCCACGTCGACCGTCTCCGATCCCCTCGCCTCGTCCGCGGTCGGTCCGGCCGGTTCGGCTTCGATGGTCGTCGGCTCGGGTTCGGCTTCCGGCAGCGCGGGAACCTTGCGCAGCATCGGTTCCAGGGCGAGCGGGCTCTGCCCGAGTTTGCGGCCGCGCACCATCGGGAGCAGCAGCCGGAAGCTCGCGCCGACGCCGGGATCGCCCCAGGCCTCGAGCCTGCCCTCGTGCAGATTCGCGTCCTCGACGCTGATCGACAAGCCGAGCCCGGTGCCACCCGAGCGACGCACCCGCGAGGGGTCGGAGCGCCAGAACCGGTTGAACACCAGCTTTTCCTCGCCCGGCCGCAGCCCGACGCCCTGATCGCGCACCACAGTCGCGACAGCGTTGGACTCGGCGTCGCCGCGCATGCGGATCAGCACCGGCTTGCCCTCGGAGTGGTCGATCGCGTTGGCCAGCAGGTTGCGCAGCACGCGCTCGACGCGACGCGGGTCGACCTCGGCGACCACCGGCTCCTCCGGCAGGTCGATCACCACCTCGACCTGGGCGTCGCGAGCCAGATGGCGGACCGTGGAGATCGCGGCACGCGCGCACATCCGCACATCCAGCGATTCGATCTGCAGTTCGGCCACACCCGCGTCATGGCGGGAGATCTCGAGCAGGTCGTTGAGCAGGCCCTCGAACCGGTCCAGTTCGTTGACGAGCAGTTCGGAGCTGCGCGCGAGGGCGGGATCGAGATCGTCGCTGGAGCCGTGGATGAGGTCGGCCGCCATGCGCACCGTGGTGAGTGGGGTGCGCAGTTCGTGGCTGACATCGGAGGTGAAGCGGCGCTGCAGATTGCCGAATTCCTCGAGCTGGGTGATCTGGTTCGACAGGCTCTCGGCCATCTCGTTGAACGCTTGCGCGAGCCGGGCCATGTCGTCCTCGCCGCGCACCAGCATGCGTTCTTTGAGTCGGCCGTCGGCGAATCGGCCCGCGATCCGCGCCGCCGACCGGATCGGCAGCACCACCTGCCTGGTCACCAGCGCGGTGATCGCGGCGAGCAACACCAGCAGCACCACGCCACCGATGAGCATCGTGCCGCGCATCAGCGACAGGCTCGATTCCTCGCTGGCCAGCGGGAAGATCAGGTAGATCTCCAGGGTCGCGACCTCGGCGCTCGGGCTGCCGATGACCAGCGCGCGCCCGCGGTAGCCGTCGGGGTCGGCGACGGTGGTGAACTGGTAGGAGACCTGATTGCGCTGGACGAATCGGCGCAGCTCCTGCGGCACCTCGGCGAGCGGTCCGGCCGCGATCTCGTGTGGCGGAGTGCCGCCGACCATCGCCAGCGCCGAGTCGAAACTGCCCGCGGCGCCGCTGGACTGCCCGGTGCCACCACGGCTGGACAGCGCGGCTCGCGCGTCGGCGAGTTGCTGATCCTGGCTGTTACCGGACGGAACGCCGGACATCTTGTTCTCGATCGTGCTGCGGGCACGATCCATCTCCTCGACAGCCGCGTTGATCTTGGCTTCGAGGAGCCGGTCGGTGATCTGACCGGTGAGCACGACCCCGAGGATCGTGATCACGATGAGCGACAGAGTCAACGTCGAGACGATGACCCGCAGCTGCAGCGATCGGCGCCACAGGTGGCCGAGTGCGGTCCCGACGGCCTGGAACCAGGCCATGATCGGGCTCGCCCATCGCCGCAGCTGCGCCACTGGACCAGTGGTCACAGCGGCGCCCCGCAGTGACCGATCACGGCGGTCCGGCCTTGTAACCGACGCCGCGCACGGTGAGCACGATCTCCGGGTTCTCCGGATCCTTCTCGACCTTGGCGCGCAGTCGCTGCACGTGCACGTTCACCAGACGGGTGTCGGCGGCGTGCCGGTAGCCCCACACCTGTTCGAGCAGTACCTCGCGGGTGAACACCTGACGCGGCTTGCGCGCGAGCGCGACCAGCAGGTCGAACTCCAGTGGGGTGAGCGAGATCTGCCCGGGGCCGCGGGTCACCTTGTGCGCGGGCACGTCGATGACGATGTCGGCGATCGAGAGCAGCTCGGCGGGCTCGTCCTCGGTGCGGCGCAGACGCGCCCGCACCCGGGCGACGAGCTCCTTGGGCTTGAAGGGTTTGACGATGTAGTCGTCGGCACCGGACTCCAGGCCGAGGACCACATCGACCGTATCGGTCTTGGCGGTGAGCATGACGATCGGAACGCCGGAATCGGCCCGCAGCACCCGGCATACGTCGATACCGTTCATGCCGGGCAGCATCAGGTCGAGCAGTACCAGGTCGGGGCGGATCTCCCGCACCGCTGACAGGGCCTGTGTGCCGTCGCCCACCACATGCGGGTCGAACCCTTCCCCGCGCAAGACGATGGTCAGCATCTCAGCGAGTGCCATATCGTCGTCGACGACCAGAATCTTGGGCTTCATAGTCCTATGTTGTCATCTCCATGGCCAGGATCGGGCCGCCACGCCATTAATGGTGTGAACCCGTCGCGTATCCAACCTTATCCGGAAAAGATTTCCGAGCAGAGGGTGAGTAACGCAGGCCTATCGTCATCGGATCGGTATGTCCACCACCGGCCGAACCAGTCGCGGTCGGCGAGTTCACGATAGACCTCGCCGGTGCGCCGCTGCAGACCGCCGTCCCGTTCGTAGGCATCGAGGGCGCGGGTGTCGTCGAGTTCGCCTCGGAGCCGGGCGCGTTCGGCCGCCACCTCGGTGGGCACGTCGAGCAGAACGGTGAGATCCGGCGTCGGCAGTTCGAGTCTGCCGAACTCCAGATCGCCCACCCACGACACGATTTGGCCGTCGGCGTCCTGGTGCGCCCGCGCGGCCGAGTAGGCCGCGTTGGACGCCACCCACCGGTCCAGGATCACGATGTCGTTGCCGCCCAACAGGTCCGACAGCTCGGCGCGCGCCGCCGCCCGGTCGAGCGCGAACATGATCGCCATGCCGTTGATCGAGCCGGCCAGGTCGCCGTTGCCCCCGCGCAGCGCCTCCGCCGCCAGATCGGCGTGGATCGAATGCCCGTATTGGGGAAAGGCCAGACTGTCCGCCCGCAAGCCCTTCGCGGACAATTCGGCGATCAGCCCGTCGATCAAAGTCCGCTTACCGGCACCATCGAGCCCCTCGACCGCAATCAGTACGCCCATGCGCAGCAGATTACCCGCCGGATGACGACGGTGGCCCGCCGACCGAAGGTCGACGGGCCACCGTGGCGTACAGAACTCAGTAGCGGTAGTGCTCCGGCTTGTACGGGCCTTCCACGTCCACGTTGATGTACTCGGCCTGATCCTTGGTGAGCTTGGTCAGGGTGCCGCCGAGGGCCTCGACGTGGATCTTGGCGACCTTCTCGTCGAGGTGCTTGGGCAGGCGGTAGACCTCGTTGTCGTACTCTTCCGGCTTCGTCCACAGCTCGATCTGGGCGATGACCTGGTTGGAGAAGCTGTTGGACATGACGAAGGAGGGGTGGCCGGTGGCGTTGCCCAGGTTCAGCAGGCGACCTTCGGACAGCAGGATGATCGCCTTGCCGGTCTCCTGGAAGGTCCACTCGTCGACCTGCGGCTTGATGTTGATCCGGGTCGCGCCCGAACGCTCCAGCGCCGCGATGTCGATCTCGTTGTCGAAGTGGCCGATGTTGCCCAGGATCGAGTGATCCTTCATCGCCTTCATGTGGTCGAGGGTGATGATGTCCTTGTTGCCGGTCGAGGTGATGACGATGTCGGCGTCGCCGATCGCCTGCTCGACGGTGACCACGTCGTAGCCGTCCATCAGCGCCTGCAGCGCGTTGATCGGGTCGATCTCGGTGACCTGCACGCGCGCGCCCTGGCCGGCCAGCGACTCGGCGCAGCCCTTACCGACATCGCCGTAACCGCAGATCAGCACCTTCTTGCCGCCGATGAGCACATCGGTGCCGCGGTTGATGCCGTCGATCAGCGAGTGGCGGGTGCCGTACTTGTTGTCGAACTTGGACTTGGTAACCGAGTCGTTGACGTTGATCGCCGGGAACACCAGCTCACCCGCGGCGGCGAACTGGTACAGCCGCAGCACGCCGGTGGTGGTCTCCTCGGTGACGCCCTTGACCGAGTCGGCGATGACGCTCCACTTGGTCTTGTCGGCCTCGAGGCTCTCGCGCAGCAGGTCGAGGAACACCGTGTACTCGGCGGAGTGATCGGCGTCGGCGGGCGGAACCAGACCGGCCTTCTCGAACTGCGCGCCGCGCAGCACGAGCATGGTCGCGTCGCCACCGTCGTCGAGGATCATGTTGGCCGGGGCGTTCGGCCAGGTGAGCATCTGCTCGGCGGCCCACCAGTACTCCTCCAGCGTCTCGCCCTTCCAGGCGAAGACGGGGATGCCCTTGGGCTCCTCGACGGTGCCGTTCGGGCCGACCACGATGGCGGCGGCGGCGTGATCCTGGGTGGAGAAGATGTTGCAGGAGGCCCAGCGCACGTCGGCGCCGAGAGCAACGAGGGTTTCGATCAGGACGGCGGTCTGGACCGTCATGTGCAGCGATCCGGAGATTCGCGCGCCCTTCAGCGGCTGGACGTCGTGGTATTCACGGCGCAGCGCCATCAGGCCCGGCATCTCGTGCTCGGCGAGGCGGATCTCCTTGCGGCCGAATTCGGCCAGCGAGAGGTCTGCCACCTTGTAGTCGATGCCGTTGCGGACGTCGGGGGTGAGCTCGGTGCGCGCGGGGAGTTCTGAGGTCGTCACGTTGGCTAGGTTACCGTCTGGGGCCGCGCGAGTTCCCCTCCTCCGCCGAGGTGGAGTCTCAGGCCGCCGCGCGGTATCGGGCCAGCAACCGTCGCGGCTTCGCGGGCGAGACATTGGCCAGGCTCAGGTCGCCGCCGTAGTGCGCCGCGACCTTGGGGTCCATCACCGCACGCCACAGCGGCGGAACGGCCGCGAGCACGATCATGGTGGCGTACCCGGCGGGCAGCTGCGGAGCTTCTTCGCTGCTGCGCAGGGTCTGGTAGCGGCGGCCCGGGTTGGCGTGGTGGTCGCTGTGGCGCTGCAGATGGAACAGGAAGATGTTGGTGACCAGGCGATCGGAGTTCCAGCTGTCGCGCGGGGAGCACCGTTCGTAGCGGCCGTTGGGCTTGCGCGCGCGCAGCAGCCCGTAGTGCTCGACGTAGTTGACGGTCTCGAGCAGCGCGATGCCGATCGCGGCCTGGACGGCCAGCCACGGGAGGATGGACGGGCCGAACACGAGCGTCAGCGAACCGAACAGCACCGCCGTCATCGCCCAGGCCTGCAGAATGTTGTTGTCGGCGCTCCACCAGCCGCGACCCTGCCGGAGCAGGCGGGCGCGCTCGAGGTGCACGGCCGACCGGAACCCGCCGATCACGCTGCGCGGCAGGAACTCCCACAGCGATTCGCCCAGCCGGGCGCTGGCCGGATCCTCAGGGGTTGCCACGCGGGCGTGGTGTCCGCGATTGTGCTCGACGAAGAAGTGCCCGTAGCCCGACTGGGCCAGCGCGATCTTCGACAGCAATTTTTCGGCACTCTCCACCCGGTGGCCCAATTCGTGGGCGGCGTTGATGCCGATGCCGCTGACGAAGCCGACCGTGGCGGCCAATCCGAGCTTGTCGACCAGGGCCAGCTCGGGGCTCGTCCACATGAAGCAGGCCACACCGAGGCTGATCAACTGGATCGGCAGGAACAGGTAGGTGCACCACCGGTAGTACCGGTCGGCGGAGAGCGCCGCGTAGTCCTCGTCGCGGGGATTGTTGCCGTCTTCGCCGACGATCCAGTCCAGCACGGGAATGGCGATCAGGACGATGACAGGCCCGATCCACCAGAACACTTCAGCCTTGGTATGGAACACCAGCTGGGAGGGCAACAGCGCGCTCGCCGGGGCGATCAGCCCTAAAGCCCAGAGATACCGTTTGGGATCACGAAGACCCCCCGGTTTGCCAACCGTTTGCACACCCGCTCCGCTACAAAAAGACCAATCGCCGACCGATGTGAATACTGACAGACCGTAGGCGCGTTACACAGCGGCAGATCCTCAAACGTGGTGATGGTTACACAGGGGCGAATCAGAGCTTGTGACTTCTCTCAGTGATCCACTTCACCGGATGGGACACGGATGCCCCGTACCTGCACAATTGCCTCGACGTACGGGCTGAGCAGTGCGCTCATCTCGGCCGGGGCGTCGCGTTCGGGCACGGGCGGATTCGGAATGTAGCTCAGCGCGATCCGCACCAGCGCGTGCGCGAGCACGTCGGCCTCGGCATCGGTCGCGTTCACCCAGCTGTGCACGAAAACCTGAGTCAGACGCGTGGTGGCGTGCTCGAGCAGCGGGGCCGCGTCCAGCGTGATCAACCGCAACAGGTCCGGCTTCATCTCCCCGCTCAGCAGCGAACGGACCAGTGGGTCGCCCGCGGCGGAGAGGAAGAAGCCGGTCATCCCGACCCGGATCGAGGCGCGGGCATCGCCCACATTGGCATCGAGCGCCTCGCGCACATGGTCGACGAGGTCGTCGGCCAGGCGCAGCGCGTAGGCCTGCGAGAGCCCCGCGCGCGAACCGAACTCGTTGTAGAGCGTCTGCCTGCTCACCCCGGCCCTGGCCGCGACGTCACCGAGCGTGACCTTGGACCAGTCACGCTCGGTGAGCAGTTCGCGCATCCCGTCCAGGACCGAGTTGCGCAGCAGTTCGCGCGCGGCCTCCTGGTACGGGATGCGCGAACCGGTGCGCGGGGTACCCGCGACGCTCACGAACGTTCGATCTCGACCATGAAGAAGTCGGACTTGCGGGCACCGCAATCCGGGCAGGTCCAGTCGTCGGCGATGTCTTCCCAGAGAGTGCCGGGGGCGATGCCGTCGTCGGGCCAGCCCTGGGCCTCGTCGTACTCGAAACCGCACTGTGCGCACTGGTACAGCTTGTAGTCGGTCACTGCGAAACTCCTACCGCCTCGAAGTCGATCTTTTCCCGCACCCCACAGTCCGGACAGCACCAGTCGTCGGGAACGGCCGTCCACAGTGTGCCAGGCGGAAATCCTTCGCGTGGCGCGCCTTTGGCTTCATCGAAGACGAAATCACACACCGGACATTTGTAGGCGCTCACGACCCGACCTCGGTTCCGTACTTTTCCAGCACCTGCTCCCGGCGCTTGGGTTCGATATTGGCGAGGGTGACGTCCCCGCCGTAGTGCGCGAGCACGCGCTTGTCCATCACCTTGCGCCAGATCGGCGGGAAGTAGCCGAGCAGGATCATGCTGGCGTAGCCACTGGGCAGGTTCGGCGCACCGTCCCAGCTGCGCAGCGTCTGGTAGCGCCGGGTCGGATACGCGTGATGGTCGCTGTGGCGCTGCAGGTGGTAGAGGAAGATGTTGGTGACGATATGGTCGCTGTTCCAGCTGTGCGCGGGCGCGGGTCGTTCGTAGCGTCCGCCGGCCGTCTTCTGCCGGACCAGGCCGTAGTGCTCGAGGTAGTTCACCGACTCGAGCAGGCTGAACCCGATCACGGCCTGCAGGATCAGATACGGCAGCACCTCGATGCCGAATACGGCGATCAATCCGAGCCACAACACCACCGACATCGCCCAGGCGTTGAGCACGTCGTTGCCCAGCGTCCAGGGACTCTTGTCGAGCCGACCCAGACGTTGCTTCTCGAGATGCCAGGCCGAGCGCAGGCTGCCCCAGACCGTGCGCGGCCAGAATGCCCAGAAGGACTCACCGATGCGCGAACTCGCGGGGTCCTCCGGCGTGGCGACCCGCACGTGGTGACCACGGTTGTGCTCGATGTAGAAGTGCCCGTAGAACGACTGGGCCAGCGCGATGCGCGCGAGCCAGCGTTCCAGTTCGACCTTCTTGTGACCGAGTTCGTGCGCGGTGTTGATGCCGATGCCGCCGATCATGCCCACGCTGATCGCGATACCGATCTTGTCGACCACATTGGCGCCGCCGGGGAAGCCCAGCCAGTGCAGGTTCGGCGCGGTGATGATGTAGCAGGCGAAGATGAGCGAGGCGTACTGGAACGGCAGGTACAGGTAGGTGAGGTAGCGGTAGTACTTGTCGTTCTCCAGGTACTCCATCACCTCGTCGGGCGGGTTGTTGCCGTCGGGACCGAAGAACAGGTCCGCCAGCGGGATCACGAGGTAGACCAGCACCGGCCCGAGCCAGAACGGGATCTCGGCGATGCGATGCCAGCCGAGCTGGTTGAGGCCCCAGATCAGGGGGATCGCGATCGTGAACAGGCCGGTCGGGGCGAACAGCCCCCACAGCCACAAATATCGCTTGGAATCTCGCCACTGCGGCGGTGCGACCCGCTGCTCGGACGCGTTGGCATCAGTCGACATCATCGTCTCCAGTCCCGAGGCACATCTCACACGTGTGATGTGCGTAACTCTCTGTCACAGACGATATGTCCGGATGCGTCCGCTGTCTAGACAAATTGGCCAATTTGTAAAGCAGTGACGACTCGATAACGCGGACGGCGACCGTGCCCGAACTGGACACGGTCGCCGTCGTTACAGGTCAGTGACCTTTTCAGGGGCCTTTACATTCGGCCTCTGACCGGAAGTAGCACGTCCGCGCCCGGTGGTAGCCCGTCGACCGGCCACCACCGCAGATCGGTCGATTCGGCACTGCGGACCGGCACCGCACCGGGGGGCGCCACGATCTCGAAGAGCAGGTCCAGATGCCGCGTCGGCACGCCGAGCGAGCAGGTGATCGGGTGCGCCTGCGCGCCGTAGAGACCCGGCGTGAGAATCAGGTCGGGGATGCCGGATTCCTCCACCGCCTCCCGCAGCGCCGCGTCCTGCACGGTCTTGTCATCGGGTTCGCAATGACCACCCAGCTGGATCCAGCGACCGACGCGCGGGTGCAGGGTGAGCAGGATGTCGCGACGGTCGTGCGACAACACGATCGCCGACGCGGTGATGTGGCCGGGCGCGTGTTCGCGCAGACACCCGCGGGGAGCCGAGCCGAGGAAGGCCAGAATCGCTTCGCGCAGTGAGTGATCCGCGCGGGCCTCCGGTTCCCAGTGCGTGAGCAACTCGGTCGCCGACGCGTGCAGCGACTCCGCGCTCACAGTTCCACCAGGCCCGCTCCTGGCGAGCCGACGGTGCGCACCACCGGCTCCTCCAGGGGATGACCGATCGCGATGGCGCCCAGCGGCATCCAGTCCTCGTCGAGCCCGAGGACCTCGCGAACGATCTCGGGCGCGAAGATGGTCGAGCCGATCCAGCAGCTGCCGAGGCCGTCGGCGGCCAGCGCCACCAGCAGCCCCTGCACCGCCGCGCCGACGGCCACCGTGAACATCGTCTGCTCGGCCGCCTGACGACGAGCGTCGGGATAGTCGTGGGCGCCATCGGGCACGCAGAACGGGATGATCACTTCCGGCGCGTCGAAAAGGATTCGGCCACGCGCGATCCGACGCCGCACGCGTTCGGGGTCGAGCCCGTCGGCGGTGAGGTCCTCGCTCCACTTCTCGGTCATGGCATCGAGCAGCTGGGTCCGCAGCGTCGCCTTGCGCAGCCAGACGAAGCGCACCGGGCGGGTGTGGTGCGGCGCGGGCGCGGTGAGGCCGACCGCCACGGCGGCGCGGATCCGTTCCGGGTCCACCGCCTCGGTGGTGAACGCGCGCACCGAACGACGCAGCGGCACAGCCTCTTTGCGGCCCTGCTCGAGCGCTTCGGCGGTGCCGAGCCAGAACAGGTCGTCGATGCCACCGCGCAGCAGTGCCGCCGCGGTCGACCCGTCGTCGTCGGTCCGCAGCCCGCGCACCACCGCCACCGGGACTCCGCCGAGCTTGCCCTTGACCAGATCGGCGGCGGCGGCGAGCTCATCGGCGACGGCCACCTGCGTGACGTGCAGTTCGTTGCCCTGCCCGTCCACCGAGCCGGCGTAATCATGGAGCACCCGCAGCCCGGCCGACCCGATGGCCGCGTCGATCTGCCCGTTGCGCCAGGCCCGGCCCATGGTGTCGGTGATGACCACGGCCACGTCGACGCCGAGCCGCTGGGCGAGCGCGGTGCGCAGCGACTTCGCGCTGCCGTCGGGATCGACAGGCAGCAGCACCAATTCGCCCTCGGCCACGTTGGAGCCGTCCACCCCGGAGGCCGCCTGCACGATGCCGAGCCGGTTCTCGGTGATGAGGGTGCGGCCCTTGCGCGCGAGCACCCGCACGGCTTCGTCCTCGACCAGCTTGCGACGAGCGGTGTCGCGCTCCTCGGGGTCGACCGGCGCGACGACGATGCGCCCCTCGACCTTCGACACGATCTTGCTGGTGACCACGATGATGTCGCCGTCGGCGAGCCAGGGCGCCTGTGCCGCAAGATGTTCGGCGATGTCGTAGCCGGGCCGGAACTCCGGCAACCCGGTCACCGGGAGGATCCGCAACTCGTCGGCGGCGTGGTCGGGCAACGCGCCGCCGGTGCCGTTCGTCTGCGAACTCATACCTTCACTCCCGCCAATTCCAATGCGGCGCGCGCCATTTCAGCGGTGGCCTCGGGGTCGGTCATCAGCAGCGGAACGCTGCGCACCTCCACGCCGGGAACATCGGCGGAGTCGGTGGAGTGCACCAGCCACCCGTCGAGGATGCCGGTGGCCGAGCGGGCGCCGTAGTGGCGGCCGATCGCCTCCGCGGTGGACTCCACGCCGATCGCGGTCAGACACTCATCGGCCATGCCCCGCAACGGCTTTCCGTCGATCACCGGCGAGAGCCCGATCACCTTGGCTTCGCTGGTGCGTAGCGCGCCTCTGATTCCGGGCACGGCGAGGATCGCGCCGATGCTCACGACAGGGTTGGACGGGGCCAGTAACACGGCGTCAGCGGAGCCTATGATTTCGGTCACATTCGGCGCCGGCGAGGCTTGCTCGGCGCCGATCGAGGCAAATCCGTGAGTCGGGAGCGCCGCGCGGTACCGCACCCACCATTCCTGAAAGTGGATCGCGCGACGTTCGCCAGCATTGTCGGGATCGCTGACCACCACGTGGGTTTCGCAGCGATCGTCGGTAGCCGGAATCAGCTTCACCCCCGGCTGCCAGCGATTGCACAGCGCTTCGGTGACCGCGGACAGCGGATATCCGGCGCGCAGCATTTCGGTGCGAATGAGGTGGGTGGCGATATCGCGATCGCCCAGGCCGAACCAATCGGGCTGGGCGTTGTATTTCGCCAGCTCCTCTTTCGCGTGCCAGGTTTCGTCGGCGTGGCCCCAGCCACGCTCGGTGTCGATGCCACCGCCGAGGGTGTACATGCAGGTGTCGAGGTCGGGACAGATGCGAAGGCCATGCATCCAGACGTCGTCGCCGACGTTGACGATGGCCGAGATGTCGGCTTCGGGCAGCAGCTGCCGGACGCCTTGGAGGAACCGGGCACCGCCGACACCGCCGACGAGAACGGCGATCTTGGGCTCGCGCACCGCGTGTTGTGCAGTCACAGGGTCACAGCCTAGTGAGTGACGGTTGCCCGTCGCTTCCGCGCCGAATTACAGCGAAGTTGCTGGTCATTTGCCACGGCACATAACAAGATCAACACGAAAGGCGGGTGCGGAGTGTAACGGAAGGGTGACGGCGGGTTGACCACCGGCAAGTGCGGCGTGTCTAATCACAGACATGTCATTCCGGTCACCGCGAGAGGGCATAGCGCGGGGGCGTTTGCGAGAGGGTTCCACGTCGCCGGAAACGGCCACGGCGCGAGGACACAGCGCAGGGGACGTTTGCGAGAAGGTTCCCACTCGCCGGAAGGCAGGCTCGGGGAAGCCCGCGAGACTACGTCGCGGTGTTGGGCCGTCGGAGATCTCATTCGGACCGACGGAAAGAATCATTCTGCGCTAACACATAGTGAGGAGGCGGAACGATGACCGAAGATCTGGTCTCGCCGACCGATTCCACAGCAGGCGCAGCTCACGCTGTCTGCGCTGACATGAGCTGGCAGGAACCGGACGTGGTAAGCGAAGTCGCGGCTCCCCGGCTGAGTCTGGTCGTTACGGGCTTCGACGAAATGTTCGAGTCGATCGAAGAGCAGTGGCAGGAACGTGCCCTCTGCGCTCAGACCGACCCCGAGGCGTTCTTCCCCGAGAAGGGCGGCTCGACGCGTGAGGCCAAGCGAATCTGCTTGGGCTGTGAAGTACGTGACCAGTGCCTGGAATACGCACTGGCACATGATGAACGCTTCGGCATCTGGGGCGGTCTCTCGGAACGAGAGCGTCGCAGGCTGAAGCGCGGAATCGGTTAAGTGACTGTTCGAAAGTAGACTCTCTCCAGGCCTGGCCCGGAGCCACGCAGGCGCAGTACGTCGGTGTCTCCGGGCGAACGCCCTTGTTGATCTTCACGGTGCAGGCGAGAGAGGTGAAAGACCCATGGCACGTTCCCGGCGTCATTCTCCGGCACCCACCGCTCGTTCGGTGACCCGCCGCGGCCGCGGAGTCCGAGGCCCCATGCTTCCGCCGACAGTGCCCGCGTGGCGCACCAGGGGCCAGAAATTCGATCGGCTCGTGCTCGAGGCGTTCGCCCCACTCGACACCCGCTGGCACGATCGCCTCACCAAGCTCGATATCGCCGTCGACGATGTGCCGAAAATCCGTCCACTGCATCCTGATTCGGTCACCTGGCCGGACGAGGTGGTCGCCGACGGACCGGTGCCGCTGTCGCGGCTGATCCCCGCGGGCGTCGACCGGCACGGTGCGGCCACTCGGGCCAGAGTGGTGTTGTTCCGCAAGCCGCTGGAATTACGGGCCGCCGATCCCGACGATCTGGTCGAGTTGCTGCGCGAGGTCCTCGTCCAGCAGATCGCGACCTACCTCGGTGTAGACCCCGATCTGATCGATCCCGAGCCCGAATAGGCGTACCTCCGCCTTCGCTCCGGCCGTGCGCTCGAGACCGACGAACGCTGCGCGGCCGTGCCGATCATGCGTACCTCCGCCTTCGCTCCGGCCGTGCGCTCGAGACCGACGAACGCTGCGCGGCCGTGCCGATCATGCGTACCTCCGCCTTCGCCCATTAGGGCGTGTCCGTATCCACTTTCGGGCCGCGGAGGGCTAATCTCGACGTCGTGATCCCTATGCGTCGTTGCTGCCGACCCGGCTGCAAGAACCCGGCTGTAGCGACGCTGACTTATGTGTACTCCGACTCGACCGCTGTCGTCGGACCCTTGGCCACCGTCGCCGAACCGCATTCCTGGGATCTCTGCGAAACGCACGCCTGCCGCATCACCGCGCCCAAGGGCTGGGAACTGGTCCGCCACGAAGGCGGCTTCTCCTCGAGCACCCCGGACGACGACGACCTCACCGCGCTGGCCGAAGCCGTCCGCGAAGCGGGCCTGCGTCGCCGCCCCGCCGCCGAAGCCGACCAGCCGGGCTACCGCGACAACGCCGCCGCGGCCCCCCGCACCGCGCGCACGGGCCGCCGCGGCCACCTACGGGTTCTGCCGGATCCGTAGCTAGTCCGGCCAGGATCCCGAAGAGTCGGCGCAGCCCGCTAGGGTTAGCCCCATGACGACCCTCGCGCGCTCTGGCGAACTCGTGAATGCCGTGATCAAGGCTTATGACGTCCGCGGGGTGGTGGGCGAACAGATCGACGAGGCGTTCGTCGGCGATGTCGGCGCTTCCTTCGCGCGTCTGATGCGCGAAGAAGGCGCCACCCGGGTCGTGATCGGCCACGACATGCGCGAGTCCTCCCCCGCGCTGTCCGAGGCGTTCGCACAGGGCGTGCGGGCCCAGGGCCTCGATGTGGTGCACATCGGTCTGGCCTCCACCGACCAGCTCTACTTCGCCTCGGGCAAGCTCGGTTGTCCCGGCGCCATGTTCACCGCCAGTCACAACCCGGCCGAGTACAACGGCATCAAGCTGTGCCGCGCGAACGCGCTGCCGGTCGGGCAGGACACCGGGCTGGCGACCATCGCGGCCGAGGTGATCGAGGGTGTGCCCGCCTACGACGGCGCGCCCGGCACCGCCACCAGCACCGATCTGCTCGCCGACTACGCGGACTACCTGCGCGAACTGGTGAACCTCGACGAGATCCGCCCGCTCACCATCGCGGTCGACGCCGGCAACGGTATGGGCGGCCACACCGTGCCCGCCGTCCTCGGCACCCTGGGCCCGATCACGATCGTGCCGCTGTACTTCGAACTCGACGGCTCGTTCCCCAACCACGAGGCCAACCCTCTCGACCCGAAGAACCTCGTCGACCTGCAGGCACTGGTGCGCTCCAGCGGCGCCGACATCGGCCTGGCCTTCGACGGCGACGCCGATCGTTGCTTCGTCGTCGACGAGCGCGGCGAGCCCGTGTCGCCGTCGGCGATCACGGCGATCGTGGCGCAGCGTGAGCTGGCCAAGGAGCCGGGCGCGACCGTGATCCACAACCTGATCACCTCGCGCGCGGTGCCCGAGCTGGTCGAGGAGCTGGGCGGCAAGCCGGTGCGCACGCGGGTGGGCCACTCGTTCATCAAGCAGGAGATGGCCTCGACCGGCGCGGTGTTCGGTGGCGAGCACTCCGCGCACTACTACTTCCGCGAATTCTGGGGCGCCGACTCGGGCATGCTGGCCGCGCTCCACGTGCTGGCCGCGCTCGGTGAGGGCGAGCGGACGGTCTCGGACCTGATGGCCGCCTACGACGTGTACGCCGCCTCGGGCGAGATCAACTCGACCGTCGCCGACGCCGCCGACCGCACCGCCGCCGTGCTCGCCGCGTTCGCCGACCGCACCGAGTCGGTGGACCGGATGGACGGCGTCACGGTCGACCTGGGCAACCACGCCTGGTTCAACCTGCGCGCATCGAATACCGAACCGCTGCTTCGACTCAATGTCGAGGCCGGATCGCGCGACGATGTAAACGCACTCGTGACCGAGATCCTGAGCATCGTCCGCGCCTGACTGGGAAGATGAAACCAGTACCCGTGGAATCACATGCCCGGTATTCGGCGACGGCAGATCACGAGCATTGCCGGTGCCCGGCTGGAATAGTGGAGTCACAGACGACACAGCGCGATGAGGGGAGGTGGATTCGGCGATGATCGCTGGAACACCGGTATTCGACCTCGACGATGCCGAGTCACTGGCGGCGGCCGACACCGGCGGCGCCCTGCGCTCGGCGGCCTCGGGCGGCGCCCAGGTGCGGGCCACCGCGGCGGCGGTCGCCGAAACCTCGCTCATCGAACGGCTCTCCGACCTGCGCCCGCGCAGCCTGGTGCTGGTCGCGGGATCGGGTCGCGCCGCGCGCGCGGCCGGACTGCTCGTCGCCACGCTCGGCGATCGGGCCGGGCTGCCGATCGTGCCCGTCACTGCGCTGCCGCCGTGGGTCGGTCCGCTGGACGTGGTCCTGGTGGCCGGCGACGACGCGGGTGACCCGCGGCTGATCGATGCCGTCGACCGTGCGCTGCGCCGCAGTGCCGAGGTGGTGATCGCCGCGCCCAACGAGGGTCCGTTGCGCGCGGTCGCCGCCGGTCGCGCGATCGTGCTCGAACCGCGGGTGCCCGTTCTCGACCAGAATCGGCTGCTGCGTTTCCTCGCCGTCGGCATCGCCGTCCTGCGTGGGGTCGACGCCCAGCGCAGCGGCCCGGCCACGCCCGATCTCACCGCGCTGGCCGACATGCTCGACGCCGAAGCGCTGCGCGACGGCCCGACCAACGAGGTCTTCCACAACCCGGCCAAGACCCTCGCCGCGCGGATGCACGGGGTGGGTGTCGTCCTCGCGGGCGACTCGCCCGCCGCGGTGGAGCTGGCCGGTCACGGCGCCGAAGTGCTGCTGCAATCCGCGGGCCGGTTGGCTTCGGCCGCCGATCTCGCCGACGCCGTCGCCGCGGTCGGGCGCCTGGCCGCTGCCACCGGCGGCACCGCGCCCGGCTTCGATCCGCTGTTCCATGACGAGGAACTCGACGGTCCCGCACCGGTCGACCGGGTCCGGGTGCTGGCCTTGAGCGTGCATCCCGATCAGGCCGCCGCCCGGCGCAAGCTCGCGGTCTTCGAAGGCGCGGGCGCGGGCCTGGTCGACGCCGATCTCGTCCATGCCGATGTCGACGTGCTGCAATCCCAGCTCGCCGACCCCGGCGCCGCACCCGCGATCGAACGCACCGCTGCCGATTCCGCCGCAGGGGGCGGACACGGCAGTGAACTCGAGCAACTGGCTGTGCTCGCGCTGCGGCTCGACATGGCCGCGGCCTATCTTCGACTCACCGGTGCGCGCGGTGCCGCCGCGCCCGAACCGGATCGATACGACGGGGGACGCTACTAGTGCAGGAACTCGTTGGTGCGCTGCGTTCTTACGCATGGGGGTCGCGCACCGCGCTCGCTCAGCTGTGCGGACGGCCGGTGCCATCGGCCCATCCCGAAGCCGAACTGTGGTTCGGCGCGCACCCCGCCGATCCCGCGCACGTGCAGACCGGCTCGGGCACACGTTCACTGCTCGAGGTCCTCATGGCCGACCCGGCGGGTGAATTGGGAGCAGCGGCCGACACTTTCGGCGCCCGGCTGCCGTTCCTGCTGAAGATCCTCGCCGCCGAGGAACCGCTCTCGCTCCAGGCGCACCCGAGTTCGGCGCAGGCGCGTACCGGTTTCGAACGCGAGAACCGCACCGGCGTGGCACTGGATTCGCCGCTGCGCAACTACCGCGACGACAGCCACAAGCCCGAACTCGTTGTCGCACTCGAACGTTTCGAAGCGCTGGCCGGGTTCCGCGATCCGCACCGCACCGTCGACCTGTTGCGCGCGCTGGATGTTCCCGGCCTCAACATCTACGCCGAACTGCTTGCCGCCCAGCCCGATTCGGCCGGTCTGCGCACCCTGTTCACCACCTGGATCACGCTGCCGCCCGCCGTGCTGTCGAAGCTGCTGCCCACGGTGCTCGAGGGCTGTGTGAACTACCTGTCGGCCAAGGGCGCGCGCGAGTTCACCGCCGAGGTGCGCACCGCGCTCGAACTGGCCGAGGTCTACCCCGGCGACGCGGGTGTCCTCGCCGCGCTGCTGCTCAACCGGCTGACCCTGGAACCCGGCCAGGCGCTGTTCCTCGCGGCCGGCAATCTGCACGCGTACCTGCGCGGGGTCGGCGTGGAGATCATGGCCAATTCCGACAACGTGTTGCGTGGTGGGCTCACCCCCAAGCACGTCGACGTGCCAGAACTGCTGCGGGTGCTGGACTTCGAGCCGATCGACCTGCCGGTGATCGAACCCGAACCCAGTAGCGACGGCGGTATCCGATACCGCACGCCCGCACCGGAATTCGCCCTGTGCCGTTTCGACCTCAGCGCCGACGACGAGCCGGTCGTGCTCGCCGACGCGGGCCCCGGCATCGTGCTGTGCACGGCGGGCACGCTCGAACTCTCCGAGAACGGGCACACGCTCATCGTCGAACGTGGCAGCGCGGCCTGGATCTCCGCTACCGACACCGACATCAAGGCGCGCGCGCTGCGCGGCCCCGCCCAGCTGTTCAGCGCCTGCGTCGGCGACAACTGAACCGCCTTCGCCGCGGCCGTGCCGCACGGGACTGATGACCGGTTCGCCGCTGTGTCCGATTAGGCTGTGGCGAGTCGTGTTCAGTGAACAGAAGGGCGGGCCGGCATGTCGGCTGGTGGTGGCAAGAAGGCGATCGTCGCGGCGTTGACGGCCAACGCGGGGATCGCGGTGGCGAAGTTCGTCGGCGCGTTCATCACGGGTTCGGCCTCGATGATGGCGGAGGGCGTGCACTCGGTCGCCGACACCGCGAATCAGGGCCTGCTGCTGTTCGGCCAGCGTGCCGCCGCCAAGGATGCCGACGAGCTGCACCAGTTCGGGTACGGCCGCAATCGCTACTTCTACTCGTTCGTCGTGGCGCTGGTGCTGTTCACCCTCGGCTCGGTGTACGCGATCTACGAAGGCATCCACAAGATCCAGCACCCCGAGGAGCTGAGTCAGCCGATCGTCGCGATCGTCATCCTGGTGATCGCGATCGGCCTCGAGACCTTCAGCTTCCTCACCGCGGTGCGCGAATCCAAGCCGCTCAAGGGCAACGCGAGCTGGTGGCGGTTCATCCGCAACTCACGCAGCCCCGAGCTGCCGGTGGTGCTGCTCGAGGACACCGGCGCGCTGATCGGTCTGGTGCTCGCCCTCGGTGGCGTCGGGCTCACCATGGCCACCGACGACCCGATCTTCGACGGCATCGGCACCCTGTCGATCGGTGTCCTGCTCGGCATCATCGCGATCGTGCTGATCGTGGAGATGAAGAGCCTGCTCATCGGTGAGGGCGCCACCCCCGAACAGGGTCGGGCGATCCGCGAGAACCTGGTCGACGGCACCAGGATCACCTCGCTGATCCACCTCAAGACCGAGTACCTCGGCCCGGACGAGATGCTGGTCGCCGCGAAGGTCGCCCTCGCCCCGAACCTGGACATCGCCGATGTCGCCGAAGCGATCGACGCCGCCGAGACGCGCGTGCGCGCAGCAGTCCCCACCGCCCGCCTCATCTACCTGGAACCCGACCTGTACAGGGTTAAATAGCGGCTGGAGCCGCGGTTCTCGGCGCTTGACTCCGCCTCTTCCCTCCCTCCGGGCACTCCTTCGTCGCACCCTCCGCTCAGTCCAGAGGCGGAGGCGCGCCGAGAACGCCGGGCCGACGACACGGTGCCGGGGTCGGTGCGTGGCTCGGTGTCGGCGGTAGCGTTCCGATATGGCCGAGCAAGGTGGAGACAGCAAGATCGCGATCCTCGCCGCACTCGGGGCGAACGCGGGGATCATGGTCGCGAAGTTCATCGGCGCGTTCATCACCGGCTCGTCGGCGATGCTGGCCGAGGCGGTGCACTCGGTGGCCGATACCGGGAACGAGGCGCTGCTGCTGGTCGGCCGCAATCGGGCCGACCAGCCCGCGGATACGCTGCACCCCTTCGGGTATTCGCGCAATCGGTATTTCTATTCGTTCGTCGTCGCGCTCGTCCTGTTCGTGATGGGGTCGCTGTTCGCGATCAACGAGGCGATCCACAAGATCCGGTTCCCGGAGCAGATCGTGTCGGCCTGGGTGGCGATCGGGATCCTCGGGGTGTCGCTGGTGCTGGAGAGCGCCAGTTTCCGTACCGCGCGCAAGCAGTCGGCGCCGCTGAAGGGCAAGAATTCGTGGTGGTATTTCATCCGCCACACCCGCAATCCCGAACTGCCCGTGGTGCTGCTCGAGGACGCGGGCGCGATCATCGGCCTGCTGTTCGCCCTGACCGGGGTGAGTCTGTCGGTGCTCACCGGCAACCCGGTGTGGGACGGTGTCGGCACGCTGTTCATCGGCATCCTGCTCGGCGTGAACGCGGTGATCCTGATCGTGGAGACCAAGAGTCTGCTGATCGGTGAGGGCGCGACGGCCAAGGACGACACCGCGATTCGGTCGGCGCTGCTGGCCGATCCGCGGATCGAGCGCGTGATCCGGATGCAGACGCAGTACCTCGGGCCCCAGGATCTGCTGATCAACGCCAAGATCGCGCTGCACGCGGGCCTCGACATCACCCAGGTCGCCGAGGTGATCGATGCCGCGGACGACCGCATTCACGCCGCAGTGCCGAATACGTGCACGATCTACCTCGAGCCCGATGTGTTCGAGCCCGACAAGATCCACGACGCACCGATGAAGCCCTACCGGTAGGCGGGCGCCTCGCCGCGCAACAGGTCGAGCGGGTCGGTGACGATGCCGAATCGGTTGCGCAGCATGTGATGCGCCGCGTGCAGGCCCGGCATCCCATGGACACCGGGACCCGGTGGAGTCGATGACGAGCACAGGTAGGTGCCCGGAATCGGGGTGGAGTAAGGATTCCAGCGAGCGAGCGGCCGGAACAGGGTCTGACGCGTGGTCATCGCGCCTGCCGAGATGTCGCCGCCGATGTAGTTGGCGTTGTGCGCGGGCATGAAGGCCGCCGGTGTCACGTGTTTCGCCAGGATCAGGTCGCGGAAACCGGGTGCGAAACGTTCGACCTGGTCGATCACCTGATCGCTGATATCGCGATCGGTGCCGTTGGGGACGTGGGCGTAGGTATAGAGGGTGTGCTGCCCCTCCGGCGCCCGGGTGGGGTCGACCACGCCGGGCTGAATGGCCAGTACGAAGGGCTGATCGGCGAAAGTGCCGGTGGCGACCTGGTGTTCGGCGTGCATCGCCTGCGCCCTGGTGCCGACCAGGTGCAGGGTGCCCGCCAGGTCGGCGCCGGGGGCGGCCCACGGCACCGGTCCCGACAGGGCGAAGTCGACCTTGCACGCGGCATTGCCGTACTGGAAACGCCCGAGGCTGTTGCGGTATCGCGAGGGCAGACGGTCACCGGCGACGCGAAGGAGTTCGGCGGGCGAGGTATCGAACAGCACCGTGCGCGCGGTGGCAAGTTCGGCGAAATCGTCGACCCGGTGCCCGGTGCGCACCTCGCCACCGAGACGTTCGATCTCGGCGATCATCGCGTTCGGGATGGCTTGACTGCCACCGCGCGGGATCACCCAGCCACCCGCGTGCGCGAGAGTGCCGAGCAGCAGGGCCGCGCCCACGGCGGGAAAGGCGCGCGGTGAGGTGATGGCGTGGGCGGCCACCCCGCTGAACATCGCGGGCGCGACGTCACCGCTGAAACGGCTGTCCGACAGCGGGGACGCCTGTTCGAGCAGACGGGTCGCGAACTTGATGCCGGTGCCGACGTGCAGGGGCGGGTGCCGCAGATCCGACATGGCCAGGTCGACGACATCGGGCCAGTGCTCGACCAGCGGCGCGAACAGGTCGCGCCATGGCCGACCGTCACGGCCGAGGTCGGCGACGGTGGATTCGATGTTGCGCCACGCCAATCCGGCGATCCCGCCGTCGAGGGGGTGCGCGTAGGAGACAGTCGGGGTGAGCAGGTCGACGCCGTGCGCCTCGAGGTCGAAAGCACGAAAGAACGGTGATGCCAATGCCATCGGATGCGCGCCCGCACAGATGTCGTGATGGAATCCGGGCAGGGTCAGCTCGGCCGTGCGCGAACCGCCGCCCGCCTGCTCCTGCGCTTCGAGGACTCGCACCGACAACCCGGCGCGAGCGGCGATCACGGCCGCGGCAAGACCGTTCGGCCCCGACCCCACTACTACGACTTCCGCCATCCGCCGTCCCTTCGCCCTCGCCCCGCTCTGCCGACCTGCGTCGTTGCCTCCAACCTACGCGGAGCGACGAGCCCGTCCAGGTGCGCTGGGTCACCCAGCCGGTTCGACGCGCCGTCGCCTCGCTCAGGCCGGATCGGCTGTCGCCTCGCTGGTCCCGTCGACCAGCAGGGTGAGGCGTCGTTCCCGCAGTTCGGGGCGTAGCCGTCCACCTCGGTCGAGGGTGGCCAGGCCGTGCAGTGAGGCCCAGGCCACTTCGGTGCGGGCACCGAGATCGTCGCCCTCCGCATACGGGGAGAACATCGCTTCCAGGCCCGCGAAGGCGTCGCGCAGGGGCTGCGGGGCGTCGAGGCCGAAGTTGAGGTCGGTCTTCTGCTGGAAGATGGCGTCGTAGCGGGCCGGGTTGGCGGTGGCGAAGTCGAGGTAGGCGCGCGCGACGTTGGCGATCACCTCGGAATGGGTGGTCGCCGCCTCGCGGGCCTGCTTCAGTTGCTCGGCGAGCTCGACGCAGCCCTGCAGGGCGACGGCGCCGACGATGGCCGCCTTGTTCGCGAAATGGCTGTAGAGCACGGGCTGGCTGTATTCGATGCGGTCGGCCAGTTTGCGGATGGTGACCGCGTCCCAGCCTTCCGCTTCGGCCATCTCGCGCGCGGTGTCGATGATTCGCTGATGCCGTTCGGCGCGTTCGCGTTCCTTGCGCTGCTGAGTGCTCATGCTCGATATTCTAGCAACGCTAGACAAGATAGCGAGGATCAGGTTATTGTCCTCTCAACACCTAGCGCCGCTAGATTTCAGAGCAAGCAACAAGATTCAGGAGCACCTCATGACCACCTCGCGCATCGCCACCGCCCTCTCCCTGCTCGGCGGCCTGTTCATCATCTATGTCGGCATCAACTACCTCATCGCCCCGGAGATGACGGCCGCAGGCTTCGGCCTCCCCGCCGTACCCAAGGGCGACGCGGTGGCCTTCCTGAACCTCAAGGGCGTCCGCGACGTGGTGAGCGGCCTGGTGATCCTCGGCTTGCTGGCCACCAAACAGCGCTTCGCGCTCGGCGTCGCCATGCTGGCCACCTCGCTCACCCCGTTCGGGGACATGGCCACCGTCCTGAGCTGGCACGGCTCCACCGCCACCGCGTTCGGCGTCCACGGCTTCACCGCCGTACTCGTCGCGCTCGCCGGCGTGCTGCTGATCCGCGAACGCCGCTCGACCACCACCGATCACGCACTCGTCGCGGCATGACCCCGGCAGCGATGAATTCCGCACCGCCGCACCGTCTCCACCGATAACGATCACCTGTCGAGGAGGAACCACCATGGCGAACGCGCCGCACGGCCCCGCGTCCTACTTTCCCACCATCGAGACCAAGTACGGGCGCACCGTCGACGAGTGGTTCGCCCTGCTCGACGCGGCCGAGCCGACCGGGCACACCGCCCTGGTCACCTGGCTGAAGTCCGAGCACGGCCTCGGCCACGGTCATGCCACCGCCCTGGTGCAGTTCCACCTCAACCCCGGCAAGTGGTCCCGAATCTAGCCGGTGCGGGAACTGAACGATCCGATACAGCCGAAAGGCCCCGCGATCTCGTCGCGGGGCCTTTCGGCTGTCTCACTGCGCGTCGACCACCTGGGCCGGAACAGGTTTCGTGATGTCGACGCGATGGTCGTCGACGTGGTCGTCGACCATCGTCTCCTCGTCGAACGGCAGCTCACGATCGAGCACACGCCGGGTCCGGTCGGCGTCGACGGTCTTGGTCCAGGTGCCGATGAGCAGGGTGGCCACCGCATTGCCCGAGAAGTTGGTCAGCGCACGGGCTTCCGACATGAAGCGGTCGATGCCGACGATCAGGCCGACGCCGTCGAGCAAGTCGGGGCGATGGCTCTGCAGGCCACCGGCGAGGGTGGCCAGGCCGGCGCCGGTGACGCCCGCGGCGCCCTTGGACGCGATGATCATGAACAGCAGCAGGCCGAACTGCTCACTGAGCTCGAGCGGCTTGCCCATGGCATCGGCGATGAAGATCGAGGCCATCGTCAGGTAGATGGCTGTGCCGTCGAGGTTGAACGAATACCCGGTCGGAACGACAACACCCACGGTGGTGCGCTCCACCCCCGCGTGTTCCATCTTCGCGATCAGGCGCGGCAGCGCCGACTCCGACGACGAGGTCGCCACGATCAGCAGGTACTCACGCGACAGGTAGCGGCACAGCTTCAGGATCGAGACGCCCGAGACCATCCGCAGGATCACGCCGAGCACACCGAACACGAACACCAGGCACGTCAGATAGAACGCGATCATCAGCGTCGCCAGCTGCACCACCGCCGACCAGCCGGTGCGGCCGACCACGTTCGCGATCGCGCCGAACGCGCCGATCGGCGCCAGCCATAGGATCATCGACAGGATCCGGAACACCAGCTTCTGGCCCAGCGAGACCGCGCGCAGGATCGGCGCGCCCGCCGCGCCCATCGCCTGCACGGCGAACCCGACCAGCAGCGCGACGAACAGCGCCTGCAGCACGCTGCCCGCGGTGAGCGAGGACACGAGCGTGGTCGGCACGATGTTCTGGATGAAGTCCCAGGTACCGCCCGCGCTGTGCGCCTGATCGGCGTATTTCGCGCCCGCTCCGGTGGCGCCGACGTTCAGGCCCTCGCCCGGGTCGATGAGGTTGCCGACCACGAGCCCGATGCCGAGCGCGACCGTCGACATCGCGAGGAAATAGCCGATGGCCAGCCCACCCACCTTGCCGACGGTGGCCGCCGCGCGCACCGAACCGATGCCCAGGACGATCGTGCAGAAGATGACAGGTGCGATCATCATCTTGATCAGGTTCACGAACACGGTGCCCAGCGGCGCGAGTGACTGACCGAATTCCGGGGCCACCCGGCCGACAACGACGCCGGCCACGACGGCGATGATCACCGCGATGTACAGCCAGTGGGTATGGTCGCGTTTCCGCGCTGCGGTGGTATCACTCATGCCGACGAGCATGAGCAACTATTGTGACGGCCGTCACTTTGGTCCATAAGTTTCATATCTGCGCATAACGTTCGAGAAATCCAGGTCGGAGGCAAGAGGTGCGACGAGGACGACTGTCGCTCGCGGGACAGGCCTTCGTATGGCAGCTGGTGGTGCTGGCGCTGCTGATCGCCATCGGCACGATCCTGGCCGTGCTCGATGCCCGGCGCGACCATGACCTGGCCGCGGAGATGCAGGTCAGAGATGTCTCGGTCACGGTGGCGCGGTCGCCGTCGACCTTGGCCGCGGTGAACTCGCCCTACCCGAGCGGACTGCTGCAACCGACCACCGAGCGCATCAGGGCGGCCACCGGCATGGACTTCATCGTCGTGATGGCCCCCGACCGCACCCGCTACACCCACACCAACCCCGATCTGATCGGCAAGCCGTTCGTCGGCAGCATCGACGGCGCCCTGGCGGGCCAGACCCTCACCGAGACCTTCACCGGCACCCTCGGCCCCTCGATCCGCGCGGTCACCCCGGTCTACGACAACGGCCGGGTGGTCGCGCTGGTCTCGGCCGGTGTCACCCGAGCCAAGATCAGCACCCAGGTCGCCTCCCAGCTGCCACTGATCCTCGGCGTCGCCGCGATGGGTCTCGCGCTGGCCGCGCTGTCGTCGTTCCTGATCAGCCGCAGGCTGCGCCGCCAGACCCACGGTCTGGCCCCCGACGAACTACGCGCGCTCTACGAGCACCACGACGCGGTACTGCACTCCGTCCACGAGGGACTGGTGGTGTTCGGTGACCAATCCGAGGCCGCGGAGGTGGTCAACGATCAGGCGCGCACGCTGCTCGACCTGCCCGACGGTCCGGTCCTGCGCAGCGACCTGCCGGTCTCGCTGCAGCAGATGAGCGGGGGCGTGGTGCGCGACGAGACGCACGTGACCACCGACCGCATCCTGCTGGTGAACCAGGACCTGGTGAGCTGGGAGGGCCGCGATATCGGCACCGTGCTCACCATCCGCGATCAGACCGAGCTGCGCACGGTGCTCGGCGAACTCGACTCGGTGCGCGGCTTCGCCGAATCGCTGCGCGCGCAGGCGCACGAGGCGGCCAACCGGCTGCACACCGTGGTGACGATGGTCGAGCTGGGCCGCCCCGAGGAAGCGGTGGCCTTCGCGACCGCGGAACTCCAGCTCTCGCAGGTGCTGATCGACCGGCTGCTGGCCGCCGTCGGCGACGCGGCGCTGGCCGCGCTGCTGCTCGGCAAGGTCGACCAGGCCGCCGAACGTGGCGTGAGCCTGGCGATCAGCGAGGACACCGCGCTGGACTCCACCGATCCACTGTCCGCGCACGAGACCGTCACCCTGGCGGGCAACCTGATCGACAACGCGATCGACGCGGCGGCGGGCACCGTCGACAAGCGCGTCGAGGTGTCGGTGTGCCATCGTGACGGCGCGCTGTGGGTCCAGGTGTCCGACAGCGGACCCGGCATGTCGGCCCAGATGTTCTCGCGGGCCGCCGAACGCGGCTACACCACGAAATCCGACCACGCGGGCCTCGGCCTCGCGCTGGTGCACCGCCTCGTCGATCGACATCGCGGCACCATCACCACCACGGCCGCACCACACAGCGCGGTCATCGTTCGCATTCCGCTGAGGGAGACACCATGATCCGCGTCCTGATCGTCGAGGACGAGCCGTTGATCGCCCAGGCACATCGGGCCTATCTCGAACGGCTCGACGGTTTCGTCACCGGTGGGGTCGTCCACACCGGACGCGACGCGCTGCGGGTGGCGGCCGAGGCGATCGCCGACGGCAATCCGTTCCATCTGGTGCTGATGGACATCGGCCTACCCGACATCAGCGGCCTCGATGTGGCCGCCGCGCTCAACGGACTCCAGCCGCGCCCCGATGTCATCGCGATCACCTCGGCGCGCGAGCTGAACATGGTGCGCAGCGCGGTGGCGCACGGCGTGGTGCTGTACCTGCTCAAGCCGTTCACCTTCGCCGCGTTCCGGGAAAAGCTGGAACGCTACCGCGGTTTCGACACCGCGCTGCCCGCGGGTGAGGCGGCCCTGTCGCAGTACGACATCGACCGCGCGCTCGGTGCGCTGCGCACCGCCGACCAGAAGGCCGGTGCGCCGAAAGGCGTTGTCCAGCACACCCTCGAAGAGGTGTCGCGCGCGGTACGCGCGGCCGAATCCGGCATCACGGCCACCGATGCCGCGGCGGCCGTTGGTGTTTCGCGGATCACGGCATGGCGGTATCTCGAGAAGCTCGCCGACGACGGATTGGCCGAGCGTCGCGCCGACTACGGCCGGGCCGGCCGGCCGAAGACCCGCTACCGCTGGCGTACGAGCTCATAGCCGCGTACCCGGGCTCCGCCCGGTGCGGGCACGCGCGAAAGTCCGGCCGACGGTCGGTGAGCACCGGACTCAAGCCGGACGGGACGCCCCCGCCAGGTCATCGGGGGCCGAGATGCGCGCGACCGGACCCAGGTCGACCGGCATGTGCTCGAAACCGTGCAGCGTGAACAGGTTTCGACGGACCGGCTCGCCGCGCAAGCGCAGATTCGGGTAGCGGGTGTAGAGCGCGCGCAGGGCGTGAACCGCTTCCATCCTGGCCAGGCTCGCACCCAGGCAGGAGTGCACACCGCTACTGAACGCCAAGTGCTCCTTGGCATTACGGCGGTCGATGTCGAAGCGGTGCGGGTCGGGGAAGACCGCCGGGTCGCGGTTGGCCCCGGCCAGCGACAGGATCACCGTACTGTTCGCCCGCACTCGCACACCATCGATCTCGACATCCTCGAGCGTCTGGCGCGCGGTGGTCTGGACGGGAGGATCGAACCGCAGCGTTTCCTCCACCACGTCGGGCCAGCGTTCGGGATCGTCCTGGGCGAGGGCGAGCTGATCGGGATGGGCCGACAGCGCGGCGACCGCGTTGCCGATCAGGTTGACCGTCGTCTCGAAACCGGCGCCCATCAGCAGACTCGCGCCCGCCTGCAGTTCCCGCAGACTCAGATCACCCGAGCGGACCAGGGTGGACAGGATGTCCTCGCCCGGTGCGCGACGCAACGTGGCGATGTGGTCGGCCAGGTAGTCGTCCATGGTCTCGATCGCGGTCATCGCGGCTCGATAGGTTCGCCATGAGGTGCCGAGATCGAGCAACGGGGTCACTTTGTCGCCCCAGCGCAGAAACATCTCGCGGTCCGCGGGCGGGAAGCCGAGCATGTCGGCGATGATCGCGATCGGCACCCTGGCCGCGAAATCGGTGATCAGGTCGACCGAGCCGTTCGCGGGCATCGCCTCGAGCAGTTCGGCGGTGACCACCTCCACGCGCTCGCGCAGCCGAGCGATAGCGCGCGGGGTGAACGCCGACGCCACCGGCTTGCGCATCCGGGTGTGCTCCGGCGGGTCGAGGACCAGCATCGACGGCGGCTCGACCGGGTTGGGCGGCACCGTGACCACCCCGGCGAGCTTGCGCCACGCGGCGGGCAGATCCGCGTTGAGGGCAGGGCGCACACCGAATTCAGGGGCACGCAGAATCGCTCGGACCTGCGCGTGATCGAACGTGGCATAGGACACCGACGTCTTGATCAATCCGCCGCGACCACGCAGTTCATCGATCAGCGGATACGGATCGTGCAGGCCCCGCTGACCGCTGAGCAACGTCGAGAACGGATCGCCGCGACGCGCCTGCCAGCGAAGAATCGCGCGCGGCGCCCCGTGTTCGGCCGACCATCGAACCCAGTATTTCGCAATCATCGCCACCCCTGCCACTCTGCCGAAGTCTTGCTTCCACAGTACGGACGGGGTGTGACACGCGACACGTCCCCCAGGTGGACCCGAACCTATACCTGGGTAGGAGTCAGCGCCGGACGGTCACCTTCTCGCTGACGACCCGATGTTCGACACCGGCGGGATCGGGATTGACGACCTGCACCAGCGAGGCCCCGGCGAACAACACCGCGACGAAGCCGTCGATCAGCTCCTCCACCGTCTCCCACGGCGTACTCGACAGCACTCGGTCGCCAGCGGAAAAATCTTGCAGCGCAGCGGATTTCCGGGCCATCGTCAGCACTTCCGGCACCGAGAGGCCGTCGAGCGCGGCCCGAAAACCACCGGGCAGGAACTGATCGCCGTGCACGCGCACCGCGGTCGCGAAGTCGGTGACTCCGACCGGCAGGTCGCGCACCGGCGTCCCCATGGCGTCCAGCGACAGCACCGCCACCTCGTCGACACCGTCGGCGTCGTCGAGCCGGTCGGGCGTGACCAGCGCGAGGTCGGCGTCGGGATCGGGCGTGAGCACCACCTCGGTGCCGGCCCACCAGCAACCGAGCAGCACAGCGGCGGTCTGCCAGTGCGCGGGCAACAGCACCGCGACCCTGGCGCCCGGGGTGAGCGCGAATTCGTCGCGGATCAGGTTCGCGGTCTTGGCGGCCCAGTTGGCCAGCGTCAGCCCGGACAGTTCGATCCGCGCACCGGTGGCGTCGTCGTACCAGGTGACGCGCGGTCCGGCGGGATCACGTTCGAGAATGGGGTCGAGGAGGGCGTCGGTCAGGGTCGAATTCGGCTCACGCATGGGTCAATTCACACATTTCGGTCCGTTCTGGCCTGCGTCGATCGGCGGGGCGGGCGGTATCGGTGTCGCGGTCGCGGAGGATGTCGCGTCGAGATCGAACATGCCTGCCGCGGCCGAGCCGGGACCAGAATAGTCGCTCGCCAACACCACGCTCACTGTATCCGCCGACACCGTCTTGTCGGCGACCACCGTCAAGCCACCCAGCGCCTGCGCAACCGCCGCCGCCTTCGGGTCGTCGGCGTCGGCGGCCAGCACGCGGCTCGAGCTCACGCTGCCGCCGGTGTAGTTGCCGACCGTGCCTTCCCGGAATCCCTTGCCCGTCAGGGCAGTGGACACCTTGCCCGCGAGTCCGGTGGCGCCGCCCGCGTTGAGCACGTTCACCGTGACGGTCGAGGTATCGATCTTCGGAGCGGTGTCTTCCTCTTCCTTCTTCTCCTCCCCCACCAGACCGGCGACGAACCTCTGCACCGTCTTCGGGTCGACCTTCACCACCGACTCTCCGGCCGAGGTCATGCTGTTGAGATCGGAGACGGGAATGGTCTCGAATTCCACCTTGCCGCCGGACAGATCCTTGAGCTGCTGCAGGAAGGCCAGCACGTCCCAGTCGTCGTCGAGCACGACGGTGCGCCCGACCGCCTCGCTGATCTCGCTGAGCTTGCCCGGATTGGCCAGGGTCTTGGCGTTGAGCAGCTGGCCGACCAATTGCGCCATGAACACCTGCTGACGCACGATCCGGTCGATGTCACCGCGTTCGAGATCGTGGCGCTGGCGCACGAAACTCAATGCCTCCTGACCGTCCAGCCGCTGACGCCCGGCCGGGAAGTCCGCGCCCGACATCGGTTCGTCCACCGCCTGGTTCAGGCACACCTCGACACCGCCCACCGAGTCGGTGAGCAGCACGAAGCCGAGCAGGCTCACCTCGGCGTAGTGATCGACGGTGATGCCGGTCAGGGTCGCGACCGATTTGATCAGCGCCTGCCTGCCCGCCTTGGTCGACTCACGCTCGGCCTCGGCCTCGGACTTGCCGTCGGCGAGCAGTTCGGCGCGTTCGGTCTCCTTGGTCGAGCCGTACGCGGAGTTGATCTTGGCCTTGCCCTGGCCGCCGACATCGACGTAGGAGTCGCGCGGGATGGAGATCGCGGTGGCCGAGCGGCCGTCGTTGGGCACGCGGATCAGCACGATGGTGTCGGTGTTGGTGCCCACCTCGTCGCCCGCGTGCAGCATCGCGCGTTCGGCGTTGGTGAGCGGGTTGCCGTGTGCGTCGGTGCGGCTGTCGACGCCGACGAGCAGGATGTCGACAGCGCCGTCGCGCTCACCGCCGAGGCCGAGGCCGCCGATCCGGTCGATGTTGGCGATCAGGTTATCGACACTGCGCCAGGCGAATCCGGTGAGTGCCAGCACCAGCACCGCCGAAATCGCCACCATCAGTTTGGCCGGACCGAAGGTGCCCGCAGGCGCGCTGACCGGTCTTGTCGACTCTCGCACTCGTGCATCCTCTCGACGAACTCCGCGCCCGGCCCGCTCTTCCCCCGGCAAACTCCGCCTTTGTCGTTAACCCGGGCTCGTCCGAGGACACCGGCCATCACAGGCTAACCAACAGTTACCACACTCGGGCCCAACCGCACGTGCCCCGGCGTGCCAGACTGGCCGCGTGAACGTCGATTTCCCCGCCCCCGCTCACCTGATCGTAACCGGCGCACATGGTCTGCTGGGGCGACAGATCCTGCGCCTGGCACCCGAGGCGCGCGGCTTCGGACGGGTCGAACTCGACATCACCGACCGCGCCGCCGTCGACGCCGTCCTCACTTCGGGGGCCGTACTGATCAACTGCGCGGCCTACACCGCGGTCGACGCCGCCGAAACCGACGTCGACGCCGCCTTCGCCGCCAACGCAACCGGACCGGGCGTCCTGGCCGCCGCCTGCGCCGCGGCGGGCGCGCGGCTGATCCACGTGTCCACCGACTACGTCTTCCCCGGGACCGCGCGCACCCCGTACGAACCCGACGACCCCACCGGACCGGACACCGTCTACGGCCGATCCAAGCTCGCCGGTGAGCAGGCGGTGCTCGCGCTGGGCGCCCAGGTCGTGCGCACCGCCTGGGTCTACTCCGGTGTCGAGGGGGATTTCGTCGCGACGATGCGCAGGCTGGAGGCCGAACGCGACACCGTCACCGTGGTGAACGACCAGCTCGGCTCTCCCACCAGCGCCGCCGATCTCGCCGCGGGCCTGCTCGAATTGAGCACCCGCCCCGACGCCCCCCGTGTGCTGCACGCCACCAATTCCGGCACCGCCACCTGGTTCGACCTCGCCGCGGCGGTCTTCACCGACCTGGGCGCCGACCCGAACCGGGTACTGCCGTGCGCGTCCAGCGAATTCCCCAGACCCGCACCGCGCCCGGCGTATTCGGTGCTGTCCCCCGCCGCCTGGAACGCGGCGGGCCTCACCCCGCTGCGCCCCTGGCGTATCGCACTCACCGACACACTGCGCCGGTTGTCCGACTAGGCTCCGCAGTCGTGAACGCAGCAGACGCAGCCGATTCTCCAGCCACCGCCGGCCTTGCCGTGGTCACGGTGACCTATTCACCGGGTGAGCACCTCGAGCACTTCATCACCACTCTCGCCGACGCGACCAGCGAGAAGCCGCAGGTGATCCTGGCCGACAACGGCTCGACCGACGGCGTCCCCGAACTCGTCGCCGAGGCCAACTCGCACGTGACGCTGCTGCACACCGGCGGCAATATCGGCTACGGCGGCGCCATCAACCGGGCCGTCGCCGAGATCGATCCGTCCATCGAATTCGTCATCCTGGCCAACCCGGACATCCGCTGGGGCGTCGACTCCATCGACAAGATGCTCGAAGCCGCCGCACGCTGGCCGCGGGCGGGCGCGATCGGGCCGATGGTTCGTGAGCCCGACGGCAGCATCTACCCGTCCGCACGCCGGGTCCCCGGCCTCGCTGATGGCGCCGGGCACGCGATCCTGGGCTCGATCTGGCCGAAGAACCCCTGGTCGGTGCGCTACCGCCAGGAGAACGAGCAGATCTCCGAGCGGGTGGTCGGCTGGCTGTCCGGCTCCTGCCTGCTGGTGCGCCGCGCCGCCTTCGACACCATCGACGGTTTCGACTCGCGCTACTTCATGTACATGGAGGACGTGGACTTCGGTGACCGCATGGGCAAGGCGGGCTGGCACAATGTATTCGTCCCGGACGCCGAGGTGACCCACGCCAAGGGTCATGCCGCGGGCAAGCATCCCGAATTGATGCTGCCCGCCCACCACGCCAGCGCCTACCGCTTCCAGGCGGACCGGCATCCGCACTGGTGGCAGGCACCGTTGCGGGGCGCGTTGCGGGCCGGACTTGCGGTTCGCTCCAAGATTGCGGTTCGATCGGCGCTGCGTGAGCAAGCGCGAACCGGAGCCTGAGTAGGTACCGGTCCACTGTGAACAGGGGAAACTCGATGGCAGGCAATGCAGGCACCGACGCGGTCATCCTCGTCGGCGGACAGGGCACGCGGCTGCGTCCGCTCACCCTCTCGGCGCCCAAGCCCATGCTGCCGACGGCCGGGCTGCCGTTCTTGACCCACCTGCTGGCCAGGATCGCCGAAGCCGGGATCACCCACGTGGTGCTCGGTACGTCCTTCAAGGCCGAGGTCTTCGAAGAGCACTTCGGTGACGGCTCGGAGCTGGGCCTGGACCTGGAGTACGTAACCGAGACCGAACCGCTCGGCACCGGCGGCGGTATCCGCAATGTGCTGCCCAAGCTGCGCGCGGACAACGTGATGGTGTTCAACGGCGACGTTCTCGGCGGCACCGATCTCGGTGCGATCCTCGACACCCACGAGTCGACCAACGCCGACGTCACCCTGCACCTGGTCCGCGTCAGCGACCCGCGCGCCTTCGGTTGCGTGCCGACCGACGACGACGGCCGGGTCACCGCGTTCCTGGAGAAGACCCAGGATCCGCCGACCGACCAGATCAACGCGGGTTGCTACGTGTTCCGCCGCGAGTACATCGAGAAGATCCCCACGGGTCGCCCCGTCTCGGTGGAACGCGAGGTCTTCCCCGCGCTCCTGGCCGAGGGCGCCCGCGTCCAGGGCCACGTCGACGCCTCCTACTGGCGCGATATGGGCACCCCGGAGGACTTCGTGCGCGGCTCCGCGGATCTGGTCCGCGGCATCGCTCCCTCCCCCGCTCTGCCCGGCCAGCGTGGCGAGTCTCTCGTCCACCCCGGCGCGGGTGTGGCACCGGGCGCGCTGCTGATCGGCGGGACCGTGGTCGGGCGCGGCGCGGAAATCGGCGCGGGTGCGCGACTGGACGGCGCGGTGATCTTCGACGGCGCGGTGGTCGAGGCGGGCGCTACCGTCGAACGCTCGATCATCGGCTTCGGTGCCCGCATCGGCCCCCGCGCACTGGTTCGCGACGGTGTGATCGGTGACGGCGCCCATGTCGGCGCCCGCTGCGAGCTCCTGCGTGGCGCCCGGGTGTGGCCCGGCGTGGTCATCCCCGACGGCGGCATCCGCTTCTCCACCGACGTCTGATCCTCGCGACGCCGGGTCACCGCCGATTCCCTCGGCCGGCGACCCGGCGTCGTGCTGTTCACGCGAGCCCATACGCCTCACGGAAGACATTGCGCTCCCTGGCTCGGCGGCCCGGATGCTCGCGTCGCTCGGCCGGATGACCGACCGCCAGCAGCAGCGCGATCGCGAGATCGTCACGGTCGCCGATCCCGATCGTCTTCTTCACCTTCGCTTCGTCCCAGCCGTTCATCGGTGCGGTGGCCAGCCCCAGCTCGGTGGCCGCCAGCATCACGTAGGTCGCCGCGATCATGGCGTCCTTGACCGCGTATTCACGCAGTAGCCCGCGCCGCGCGAGATCGGTCTGGAACTCCTGTGACGCCGAGGCGAACATCTCGATGAACTCCTCGGTCCACGCGCCGTTGCCGCGAGCCTGGTCGTAGACGTCGCGATGGTCCGCGCGCCAGGACTCCGGTTCGGCGACGAACACCAGCATCAGTGGCGCCTCCCGCGATTGGGGCTGGTCACCGGTCGCCCAGGCCAGACCGGCCCGACCTGCCTCGCTCGTGATGGCGACGATGGCGCGATCCTGCAAGTTCCAGCTGGTGGGCGCCTCGATGGCGAGATCGAGCAGCACCTCGAGATCGGTCGTCGAAACCGGATCCGGGCGGTAGTGGCGGACGGTGCGTCGGGTGCGGATCGCTTCGGCGACCGACAGAGTTTTCGATGTCATGCACCCACTATCAGAGAGTCACTCTCCATTGGGAAGTAGGCACTAAATAGTGCGTTACTATCCCCCGATGACAACCTTCGTGGAGTCCTCGGGTCTGCCCGCCGACGCCTACTCGGCGAAGTGCCCGACCCGCCAGGTGCTCGATCACATCGCGGGCAAATGGACGATCCTGGTGATCGACGCGCTCCTCGACGGCACGCAGCGCTACACCGACCTCAACCGGCGCATCGAGGGCGTCTCCCAGAAGATGCTCACCCAGACGTTGCGCAGTCTCGAGGCCGACGGATTCGTCACCCGCACGGTGTATCCCACGATTCCGCCCAGGGTCGACTACGCACTCACCGCGCTGGGTCGCAGCCTCGCCGAGCCGATCACCGCCCTGCGGCAGTGGACCGAGACCCACATCAACGAGATCGAACGCGCTCGCGCCGGGTCTAGCTGAAGCCGACGGCGTGGTCACCCCAGGCGGTGTGGAGGTCGGCGTCGGGGTTGTCCACGATGCGGTCGATGGTGTCGATCAGCAGGGTGGTGCGGGCGGTGGGGCGGTAGCGGGGCCAGTGCTTGGAGCCGTCGATGGCGGCGGGGACACTGTGTTCGGCGAAGGCCAGCCAGCGGCGCTGCATGCGGCCCGAGACCGCGACCGAGGCCTTGCGTCCACCGAGCCAGAAGGTGGGGTCGTGGTTCAAGGTGCCGAAATTGCCGAAGACATACGGTAATTCGGTGGCGTGACCGGCTCCCACCCTGGCCGCCTTCAACATCGGGGTGGCGTAGTCGAAGCGGTACATCCAGGTCGGCGAATGCTGGGCATGCCCCTCGGCGACCCAGGCCGCGGGCATCCGGAAGGCCGCGTCGGTCGACATCGCCAGTGCGCCACGGGTTTTGGTGAGGTCAGGGTAGGCGGAGGTGATCTCGGCGATCCGCTCGGGCGACATCTCCGGATGCGAGGCGGCGACGTCGCGCAGCATCGCGTTCACCGCGTCGGGCGTCACCGGCATGATCGGTGAGCGCAGCACCCGAAACAGCGACGCCTCATCGCGATTGGTGCCGATCAGCAACGGCACCCGATGCGAATGTCCCTGCTGGAATCGGTCGATCGGGTAGCCGGGCAACAGGTCCGCGTCGACGACCGGTGCCGCGGCGAGCCTGCCCGGTTCCTTGATGGGCACCTCGTCCAGCAGCACGGACCCGATCTCGACGAGCTGTTCGATCGGCAATTCCAGCAACCGATTCGCCTCGCCGGGCCCGAGTTCGAGCAGCTCGAGATAGCGCTGCCCGACGACCGCCGCCCGTTCCTGCCCGAAAACCGTGGTAGCGGGCGGGCTCTGGGCGATCGCCTGGTGGAACAGCCCGGCCGCGGCGGGCGAGGTGAGCAGCGCGGTGACGCATCCCGCGCCCGAGGACTCACCGAAGAGGGTCACGTTGCCCGGATCACCACCGAAGGCGGCGATATTGTCTCGCACCCACGCGAGGGCGGCGAGCTGATCGTGCAGGCCGAGGTTCGCGGTGAACTGCTCACCGAACGAGGACAGGTCGAGGAAGCCGAACACCCCGATGCGGTAGTTCACCGAGACGACCACCACGTCGCCCGCCTCGGCCAGCTTGCGTCCGTCGTAGATGGTCTGGGCGGCGGTGCCGAGGCAGTAGGCGCCGCCGTGCACCCAGACCATGACCGGACGCGGTGCGTCGTCGCTGGGCTCGGGCCGCGGTGACCAGACGTTGACCCACAGACAGTCCTCGCCCATCTGCAGGTCGGAATCCACCGGCACCATCGCACCCATGGCCTGCGGTGCGATATCGCCGAACACCACACAGTCGCGCACGCCGTCCCAGGGTTTCGGGGGTTCGGGTTTCGCGAAACGAGCGGGCCCAGCGGGAGCGGCGGCGTAGGGAATGCTGCGCCATACGGCGACCGGTCCATCCCAGGTTCCACCGACCGTGCCGTACTCGGTCTCCGCCAGTGGGTCGGCATCACGGGTCCGCGTGTCCGGGTCGAAATCGGGCTGAATGCTCATCGCACACCTCCTAGCCGGCACGACCGCACGGGTGCCTGTGTATTTGCTCCCGCTGGTCGCAGCACCTGGTGACTTCCTACGAGCGTACGTGGATACCGCCCGAACGCGTGCCCTACGCGCCATTTCCGCAGGTAACAGTTACTCCGCGGTACACGCGAAAGTCCCGTTCCGCGCCGACACCCGGCGGTCGTGACGCGGGTTCGGCGGCGGATGCCGCCCCTGCCCACCACTCCCGGGTGGACCGAGGTCGGCCACCAGCCGGATCTCCCCCACCGGACAGCGGCCGACCTCTCGCCGATTAGCTGGAAATGTGCTGGGCTTCGTCACCGACATAGGCGGCCCACAGGCGCCGATACGGTCCATCGACGGCCACCAGCTCGGCATGAGCGCCGATCTGCACGAGCTTGCCCCCGCCGACCACCGCGATCAGATCGGCATCAGCGGCGGTGGCGAGCCGATGCGCGACGACGATCGTGGTGCGGCCCGCGGTCAGCACGTCGACCGCGGCACGCACCCGTGCCTCGGTGGCCAGATCCAGCGAGGCGGTGGCCTCGTCCAGGATGAGGATGTCCGGGTCGATGAGCTGCGCCCTGGCCAATGCCAGCAGCTGCCGCTGCCCGGCCGACAGACTGCGCCCGTGCGCGCCGATCGGCTGGTAGTACCCGTGTTCGAGCGCCGCGATCATCTCGTGCGCCCCGACCGCGCGGGCGGCCCACTCGATCTCGGCGGGCTCGGCATCGGGGTTGCCGTAGGCGATGGCCTCGCGCACGGTGTCGCCGAACAGGAACGGCTCCTGCGGGACGACACCGAGACGTTTGCGGAAGTCGCGCAGCCGGAACCGGCGGATGTCGACACCGTCGACGAGAACCGCTCCCTCGGTCGGGTCGTAGTACCTGGCGAGCAGCTTGACCAGCGTCGATTTGCCCGCCCCGGTCTCTCCCACCAGGGCCACCTTCTGGCCCGGCTCGATCCGCAGGTCCAGTCCGTCGAGCACCGTGCGAGCCCGCGACGAGTACCCGAAACTCACCGCGCGCAGTTCGATCGCGCCGTCCAGGCCGGTCACCGGGAGCGGATCGGCGGCCTCGGGGGTGTCGACGGGGGTGCGCAGCAGGTCACCGATGCGGTCGACGCCGACCACCGCCTGCTGATAGCTGTCGAACACCTGCGAGAGCTGCTGGATCGGGGCGAACAGCAACTCGATGTAGAGCAGGAACGCGATGAGCGTGCCCGCGGTGAGCACGTCGTCGCGCACCTGGTGTACGCCCACCGCGAGCACCGCGGCCGTGGCGATCACCGACATCAGCTCGATGCACGGGAAGAACACCGCCATCAGCACCTGCGAACGCAGCCGCGCGTCGCGGTAGGCCCACGACCTGCGCTCGAACTCGTTCTGGTTCACCGACTCCCGGCGGAACGCCTGGGTGACGGTGATGTTGTCGACGTTCTCCTGCAGATACGCGTTGACGGCGCTGACCCGCTCCCTGGCCAGGTTGTACGCGGGAATCGACGCGCGCCGGAAGGCCACGGTCGCCACGCCGAGCACCGGCAGCAACACGAGGACCACCACGGCCAGCTCGGCGTCGATCACCAGGAGTGCGGCGACCACGCCCGCGATGGTGACCGTGCTGGTGAGCGCGGTGGCCAGGCCGGTCTGCAGAAACGCCGACAGCCCGTCCACGTCGGTGGTCATCCTGGTCATGATCCGGCCACCGAGCTCGCGCTCGTAATACTGCAGGCCGAGCCGTTGCAGGTGGGCGAAGGTCTTGAGGCGCAGACCGTAGAGCAGCCGCTCCCCGACCCGCCCGGTGACGCGCACCTGGGCGACGCTGATCGCCCAGTCCACCACCACGACCACGATCGCCAGCGCGGCCGCGCCGATCACCACGTCGCGCGCACCGGCCAGGACGCCGTGATCGATGCCGTAGCGCACCAGGAACGGGATCAGCACCTGGGCGATGGCATCGAGTCCGACCAGACCGAGTCCGGCGAGCAGCGGCCAGGTGAACGGGCGAAGCAGTCGCGGCAGGGAGAACGCGGTGTCCGGGGTGTGGGAGAACGACGGGTCGACCTCGGGTTCGCCGGACACCGGCGGCAGCCGGTCGAGCAGGGCGACGATATCGCCGCTGGGTGGCGCGCTCGCCATCATGCCCCCGCCCGCGCCACCGCCGGGACCCGCGGGCGCGCCGGCCGAGCGCCGCGCGAACGCCTTGGCCAGGTGTTCCATCGTGCGGTCGTCGTCGGAGTCGACTTCCGGTGCCACCCAGAGCTCTTCGGTGGCGACCCGCGTGCTGTCGCGGTGCGGATCGACGCCGATGCCGACGACTTCCGGCGGCGTGAACAGGGCCCGGAACAGCTCACCGGACTGCTGTAGTTCGCGCAGTGTGCCCAGTTCGGCGACGCGACCGCCGTCGAGAACCGCGACCCGATCGGCGAGCGCCAGGGTCGAGATCCGGTGCGCGACGACGATGGTCGTACGCTTGCGCAGCTCGGCGCCGATCCGCCGGTAGATCTGTTCCTCCACCTGGGCGTCGATGGCGGAGGTGGCGTCGTCGAGCACCAGGACCGGCGCCTCGGTGAGCAGGGCCCGGGCGAGCGCGATGCGCTGGCGCTGACCACCCGAGAGCCGTTGTCCGCGTTCACCGATGGTGGTGTCGATGCCCTGCGGCAGGGCGGTGACGAATTCGTCGGCCGCGGCCAGATACAGCGCGTGCCAGACCTGTTCGTCGCTCGCGTCGGGTCTGCCGTAGGCGACGTTGGCCCGGATCGAATCGGCCATCAGGTGCGTGTCCTCGAAGACCATCGCCACCTGCGCGCGTGGGTCGGGCAGCATTCGCAGGTCGATCCCGTCGAAGCGCACCGCGCCGGAATCGGGCTCGAGCAGGGCGGGCAGCAACGACACCAGGATCGACTTGCCGCTGCCCGCACCACCCGCGACGGCGACGGTCTCGCCCGAGCCGATCCGCAGGTCGACGCCGTCCAGGATCATCGTGTCGTCGAAACCGAAAGTGACCGCGTCGAATTCGATCGACGGCGGCTCGGTGGCGCCGAGTCCGCTCGAGGCGGCGACCGGCGTCCCCGCCGCGCCGGGCGCCGCGCCCGCGTCGTCCGGCGCTTCGATCACCTCGCGCACCCGGTCGAGGGACGCCTTGCCCTGCTGGCTCACGGTCAGCAGCATCGAGAACTGCCGCACCGGCCCCACGAAAGCGCCCAGATAGGTCATGAACGCGAGAAACGTGCCGAGCGTGATGGATTGGCGCAGCGCGAGCAACCCGCCGACGATCAGGATCAGCGCCTGCCCCGCCGCGGGCACCGCCTGCACGACGGGGGTGAACCGGCTGGTGATCCGGGCGACCCGCAACCGCGACCGGTACAGCACCCGCGCACGCGCGCCCAGCTGATCCAGCTCGTATTGCTCCTGCCCGAAACCCTTCACCACCCGCACACCGGCCACGGCGGCCTCGACCTGCATCGCCACTTCGGCGGCCCGCGCCTGCGCGTCCCAGTTCGCGGGGAACAGTTGACGCTGGCTGCGCCGGGTGACGATCCACAGCCCCGGCAGCACGACCAGCGCGATCAGGGTGAGCGCAGGCGACATCACGGCCATCAGCACCAGCACCGCCAGCAGCAGCGCCACATTGCCCGCGATCATCGGGATGAGCTGCAGGAACATCTGGATCAACGTGACATCGGTGATCGCCCTGCTCACCACCTGCCCGGTGCGCAACTGTGCCTGCTCGCGCCCGTTGAGCCGCAGCAACGCGGCGAACAGGTCACGGCGCAGGTCGTGTTGCACCCCCAGCGACAGCTCGGAGGAGGCCACCCGGCGCGCGTACGACGACGCGAACCTGGCCACCCCGATCACCAGCAACAGCACCACCCACGGCGTCACCGACGCCGCGGTGGCACTGAGCGTGTCGACCACATGCCGCACCACCAGCGGCAGCGCCGCGGTGAGCAGTGCCGCCGCCAGCGCACCGGTGTAGCTGACGATCACCAGCCGCCGGTGCTCGAGACAGCGGCGGGTCAGGTACCGGATCCAGTCCGATCTCATCGGGCGGCCACGAGCGCGTCCGCGTCGTCGAACTGGTTCGCCGGTCGCGCGAGACCGTAGTGGCCGCGCAACGTGGTCTCGGTGTACTCGGTGCGGAACAGGCCGCGCTCCTGCAGGATCGGGACCACCTCGTCGACGAAGCGCTCGAGCCCCGAGGGCAGTACCGCGGGCATGATGTTGAAGCCGTCGGCGGCGCCCTGGCGGAACCAGTCCTCGATGGCGTCGGCCACCTGGACCGCGGTGCCCGCGAAGGTGCGGTGCCCGCGTCCGCCACCGAGCCGGGCGATCAGCTCGCGCACCGTGAGCCGTTCGCGCCGAGCCAGATTCACGATCAGGGTGAAGCGGCTCTTGGCACCCTCGATGTCGTCCTCGGTGGGCAGTTCCTCGGGGAGCTCACTGTCGAGGTCGAGCTCGTCGACGGGCAGCTTGAACCGCTCGGCGAGTTGCTTGCGCGCGTATTCGGGCGAGATCAGCCGCGCCAGTTCCTCGTCGAGTGCGCGGGCCTGCTCCTCGGTGTCGCCGATGATCGGGACGATGCCGGGCAGGATCTTGATGCTCTCCGGGTCGCGGCCCGCGGCGACGGTGCGGGCCTTGAGGTCGGTGTAGAAGGCCTTGGCATCGTCGAGCGTCTGCTGCGCGGTGAACACGGCTTCGGCGTAGCGGGCGGCGAACTCCTTGCCGTCCTCCGATGATCCCGCCTGCACCAGCAGCGGATATCCCTGCGGGGAACGCGGCAGGTTCAGCGGGCCGTCCACTCGGAAGTGCTCGCCGTGGTGCAGGATCTTGCGCACCTTCGAGGCATCGGTGTGGATGCCGAGTTCCTTGTCGGCCAGGATGGCGTCGTCGTCCCAGCTGTCCCACAGTTTCGTTGCCACGTCGACGAATTCGGCGGCCTTCTCGTAGCGCAGCCGATGGTCGGGGGTGTCGTCGAGGCCGAAGTTGCGGGCCGCGTCGGCACCGGCGGTGGTGACGATGTTCCAGCCTGCCCTGCCGTTGCTCGCCCAGTCCACCGAGGCGAACCGGCGCGCGAGGTTGTAGGGGTCGTTGTAGCTGGTGGAGGCCGTGGCGATGAGGCCGATCCGGCTGGTCTGCACGGCGACCGCGGTCAGGATGACGGTCGGCTCCAGCTTGCCGCTCGGCCGACGACCGGGGTCGCCCATCAGTACCGGGCTGTCGGCGAAGAAGATCGAGTCGAGCTTGCCGCGCTCGGCGGTCTGGGCGAGCCGGACGTAGTAGTTGATGTCGGTGTGCGCGTGGGGATCGCTCTCCGGCAGCCGCCAGGCCGCCTCGTGGTGACCGACCGACATCAGGAAAGCGTTGAGGTGCAGTTTCTTCGACATGATGGGTGCCTTTCAGGCCGCGGTCTCGGCAAGCCCGAGTGCGGTGAGCAGAGTGCGGCGGATGCGCTGGAACGCGGGCTGGCTCGGATCACGCTCGCCGGGCAGGTCGACCGGAATGTCCACCGCGAGCTTTCCGTCGTCGAGCACGATCACCCGGTCGGCCAGTGCGACAGCCTCGTCGACATCGTGGGTGACCAGCAGCACGGTCGGACGATGCCGGCTGATCAGGTCGCGCAGCAGAGCGTGCATCTTGATCCGGGTGAGCGCGTCGAGCGCGCCGAAGGGTTCGTCGGCCAGCAGCAGATCCGGTTCGCCGACCAAGGAGCGGGCCAGCGACACTCGTTGCTGCTCACCGCCGGAGAGCTCTCTGGGCCAGGCGCGTTCCCGACCGGCCAGGCCGACCTCGGCCAGGACCTGCTCGCCGGCGGCGCGGCGCGTGCGCGGCTGCCCGTAGAGCACGTTCGGCAGCACCCGCTGCCAGGGCAGCAGCCGTGAATCCTGGAACACCACCGAGGTCTTCGCCGGGATGCGCAGTGTGCCGCCGCCGTCGACGTCGTAGTCCAGCCCGGCGAGCGCCCGCAGCAACGTGCTCTTGCCGGAGCCGCTGCGTCCGAGCAAGGCGACGAACTGGCCGGGCGCGATGGTCAGGTCGATCGAGTCGAGCACCGTGCGATCGCCGAATCTTCGCGTGAGCGAGCGCACTTCGACACCCACGACCTTCGGCTCGCTCACCCCGCGATAGTGCGTCGCCATGACAGCACCCTCCGTTCCACCAGGCGGATCGCCGAATCCGAGGCCAGGCCGAAGACGGCGTAGACGACCAAGCCGACCAGGATCACATCGGCCTGCCCGTAGTTCTGCGCGTTCGACATCATCTTGCCGAGACCGTCGATGGCGTTGACCGTCTCGACCACGATCAGCACCAGCCAAGCACTGGTGACCGACATCCGCAGACCGAGGAAGAAGCCGGGCAGCGATCCGGGCAGCACCACGCTGCGAATGAACTCCGCGCGTGAAACGCCTTGCACCTCCGACAGTTCCACCAGTTTCTGGTCGATCGTGGTGAGTGAGGCGTGGGTCTGGATGTACATGTGCACGACCACGCCCAGGGTGATGAGCACGAGCTTGAATTCCTCGCCGATACCGAGCCACAGGATCATCAGCGGAATCAGGCCGAGGGTGGGAATGGCCCGCTTGATCTGGACCGGGCCGTCGATGAGCGATTCACCCCACCGGGAAAGTCCCGCGATCACGGCGAGCGTGGTGCCGATGAGCACGCCGAGGACCATGCCGATCAGCACCCGTTGCAGCGACACCCCCAGGTTGGCCAGCAGTGGCCCGTCGACCAGCAACTCCCAGCCGGTCGCCAGGACAGTCCACGGCGCTGACAGTTTGCGCGGGTCGATCAGTTCGAGCAGTGAACCCGCGGCCCAGGCCGCGACCGCCAGGACCACACCGAGCAGGCGGGCGGCGGGGAAGGCCTTGCGCAGTCCGAGCCGGCGCAGCGTGCGCCGCTCGACGAATCCGTCACCGGACGGTGCGGAAACCGGAATCGCGGTGCGAGACAGGGCGATGGTCATTGCTGCCCCTTGGTGCGATAGGGCGCAGGCACCGCGTCGAACGCGATCTTCTCGAATCGGCGGTCGAACAGTTCGCCGGCGGGGAAGGAATTACCGAAGAAGCCGGCTTTGGTCACCAGATCGATCGTCTCCTGTTCCCAGGTGATCGCCTCGTTCCAATTCTCCGGGAAATACGGCTTTTCCGTCGTGGCGACAATGCGTTTACCGTCCTCGGCCGAGACCGACTGATCTTTGACGTAGTACGCGTCGATCCATTCCGTGGGATGCTCCCAGGCCCAGACTTCGCCGCGTGCCCAGAATTTCACGAATTCGGCGACGGCAGCGGCTTTGCTGTCGTCACGCAGCACCGAGGTCGGCGCCCACAGCACGGTCAGCGCGTCGACGGCGGGAGTGTCGATCGCGGTGGCGCCGTCGACGCGGTACTTGTCGAGGTATTTGGTCAGAGTCGGTTCGCCGAACGGGGCGACATCGATTTCCTTGGCCTGCAGGGCAGTGAGGAACTTCGTGCTCGGCAGCTCCACGAGCTGCACCTCGTCGGTGCGGATGCCCGCCGCCTTCAGCGTGCGCAACACCACCAACCCCTGCGCCTGGCCCGGCGAGAAGCCGATCTTCTTCCCGCGCAGCCCATCGAGGTTGGTAAAGGTCGATCCGGGGGCGGTGGCCAGCTTGTACAGCGGGGTCGTGCGCACCTTGACACCGACGATCTTCGCGTCGAGCCCGCTGGCGTGCGCGTGGATCGGCGGAATGCCCGCGTTGGTGGCCAGGTCGACCGAGCCACCGCGGAAAGCCTGGATGACATCGGGACCGGCCTGCACGGCGGGCCACGACGACACCGTGAACCCGAGCTTGTTCAGTTCTCCCGACGCGGTCAGCGCCACTTTGGCGGTATTGGCCGCGACCGCGAGCGAGACCCCGGCGGGGACCTGGGTGGGCAGCGGATTCGTCAGCGCGGCGCCGCCCTCGTCACCGGTGGCGCAGGAGACCGCGAGCAGCGAAGCCGCCGCGGCGAGAAGTGCTATTCGTCGAATATTTTTACGCAAGGTGATTTCCCGAATTTGATGGAAGAATTGTCGGCGACGGAATTCGAACCGCGACAACACAGCACATCCGACGTAACCCGGGCGACGCCGGACTGCATTTTGTTCATAGTGTCAACTGTCGCGGGTGACGCCGCTTCCGGTCAATATTCGACTGTCTTAAAATAACCACGAATCAAACTGCCTGCGCGACAACCGTGCTCAGGGGATCACTGAACAACTCCTGCAACACCACCCCGGCCGCCGCCATCACCAGCACCTGACCGGGGAACGTCGACGCGAAGATCACCTCGGACGGGTCGGCGCCGATGGTCGAGTGGGCGCGCACCGCGTCGTCGTAGGCTTCGCGGACGCCGGGAACCGTGATCAGGCCACGGTCTATCAGTACCAGCGCTTCCGGATCGATCAGATCGATCAGTGCCGCGGCGACCTCGCCCATCACCGTGGCGCGCTCGATGAAGTACTCGCGTTCCGGGCCACCCGCCGCGGCCGCCGCCACCAATGCGGGGAAGCCGTCGTACCGGCCGGCCGCTTCGGCACGCGCCAGCAACGCGTGGTCACCGAGAGCCTCGAGCGCGAATCTGTCGGTCGTGCCGAGCAATCGGGCGATGGAGCCCGCCCCGAAATGTGGCCCGCAGTGGACGCGGCCGTGCACGGCGATGGCGGCGTCGATGACATTGCCGACGAACAGCACGATCGAGCTCGCCGAGCCACGCAGGCGTCCGTAGAGCTGCTCGGCGTGCACCGTCGCGCGGGTATGGCTGTCCACACTGACCGGTAAACCCGTTCGGGCACTCAGGTATTCGCGCACCGGCACATCACGCCAGCGCAGGTAGGAGTGTTCGACGACCGAACCGGTGGCGGTGTCGACACGGCCGCCGATCGCCACCCCGAGCCCGCGGATCCGCACCTGGTCGGCAAGGGCGGCCCCGACCGCGCGCACTCGCTCCAGCACGGCGTCGAGGATGTCGTACGGGGCATGGGTGCGATGGGGCACCTGCTCGCTGTGCAGCACCGCACCGGCGATGTCGACCACCGCGACGGTGATCTGCACCGCCGCGATGTGCACCGCGATCACCACATTGCCGACCGCGTCCAGCGCGATCGGACTGTGTGGCCTGCCAACGCCACCCGGCCCGGGTGACTCCGGCAGTTCGACGAGCAGTCCCGCCTCGACCAGCGCCCGGCTCTGCCAGGTGACCGTGGCCGGGGAAACCCCGGCGTGTCTGGCCACCACGCTGCGCGGTGCCGACCCGAGGTCGAGCACCGCCCGCAATACCGCCCCCGCGCTACTGTTCGCCATGCGCCACCTCGCCATCACCGCTGTTCGCTCACGGTACGGAGCGCAGCGGCCACGACGAAGCGTTCGGCGCAGCGTGATCGCAAGCATCGGCCTTACACTGGGCCGATGCCGAACTACAGCTTCCGGTGTCGCTCCTGTGGCGACACGTTCGACGTCAACCGGCCGATGGCGCAGTCCTCGGATCCGGCCACGTGCCCGGTCGGCCACGACGACACCGTCAAACTGCTCACCACCTTCGCGGCGGTGGGACGCGGCTCGGCGCCCGCCCCCGCGCCCGCGCCACGTCCGGCGGGTGGGGGCTGCTGCGGTGGCGGCGGCTGCTGCTGACCCCGCCGGTTGCCCGGCCGTCAGTCGCGGCGGTCGACGTGGCCGAGGTCGCGATCGGGTGCGATCCGGTCGCGCACGCGCTGCTTGAGGACGGCGATATCGGGAAAACCGCCGTCCGCCTTGCGTTCCCAGAGTTGTTCGCCGTCGAGGGTGATGCGGAAGATGCCGCCCTGACCGGGCACGAGCGCCACCTCACCGAGTTCGGTGGCGAACGTGGTGAGCAGTTCCTGCGCCATCCAGCTCGCGCGCAGCAGCCAGCGGCATTGGGTGCAGTATTCGATCGCGATACGGGACACCCGAGCAGTATCCCCTGATCAGGCCTGGAATGTCCCGTCGAGGTAGACCCAGGCCCTGTCGACCCGCACGAAGGTACTCAGCTCGTGCATCGTGTCCCGCGCGCCGTCGAGTGTGTAGTGGGCGATGAACTCCACGGTGCCGTTGTCGTCGAACGGCCCGCCACGCTGCGTGCCCACGATTTCGAGGAACAGCCATCGCTGGTCCGGATCGAGGTCGAGCTCGGCCGGGCGGGTACTGGGGTGCCACGAGCGCAGCAGGTAGTCCACATCGCCGACGACGTAGGCGGTGTAGCGCGAACGCATCAGCGTCTCCGCGGTCGGCGCGGCCTTCTCCCCGGCCAGAATCGGTCCACAGCAGGCATCGAACGACTCACCTCGACGACACGGACACGCTCTCACTTCACCCATACCGTCATCCTGCCGGACCCAACCCCCACGCCACGCACAGGTCCGCTCGGTCCGCTGGCGCTGGTCACCCGAACGGCTGGTGCGCGAGGGGCGCGAGCTCCAACGCCCGCGCCAGCTCCGCGGTCTGATCCCGCCAACGCCGCAGATCGGTGACACTGGGCGCCATCTCGTAGTCGAGATGATGCGCCGCCCGCGACAGCGCCGCCCACAACGCACCGACCTGACCGGCGGTCTCCGGCCCCGCGTACACCCGCAACGCGAGCAGCTGCGCCCGCATCGGACACCGCATCAGCTCCGGCGCCACCTGCGCCCACAGCTGGTCCACCGCCTGCTCGAGCGCCAACCGCAGGATCCAGGCCACCGCCCGCGACCACACCCCGCCGGCGTCCGATACCGACCCGTCCAACAGGTTCTCGGCGGCTTCCAGCCGCTGCGCCACCGAGGGCCGTGGGCTGAACTTCGCGCGAGCCGGCCTGCCGCGACGATTCACGACCCCACCGTACCGGCACGGGAGCGCGCGGCCATCACCTCTCGTCGGCCGCGAAGACGCCTACCGGAGTCTCCGGCGAGCCCACTCATGGGCGCACCGCCGCCGGCTCGTGCGCCCGCAGCCAGGTGATGAATCGTTCCGTGTCACTGATCAACTCGCGCATCGGACGATCGATCGGCACGTGCGCTCCCGCGGTCGCATCGCGAAGGACGCCGACGAGCCAGCGTCCGCCGACCGCGCTCAGGTGCTTGTTCAGGTCGTCCACGCGGGCGCCGACACCCATGATGGCGAGGGTGATCATGGCACGGGTGGTGTGCGCGTTGCGCACGCGCCGCTCCACTTCCCCGTGCTCGAGGCCCACCGCCAGGAGTTCCTGGCGGGCTTTCGCCAGCCCGGCCGCTTCGATCGCCGAACGGCAGCAGGTAGCGACGAGCTCATCGGCGATCGCCGGGGGGAGTTGCGGTGTGCGCAGCAGGGATCGGGCATCGTCGAGATAGCGGCGGACCGGGTCGCCGGTCACCCTGACCTCGACGATCGAACGCTCGCGACGCTGCACCTCGAGCACTGTCGCGTCGAGCTGCATGCGGCGCACCGCCTCGGCGAGACGCTCGTCATGGGTGAACACCACCACCTGCCGCGAGGCCGCCACCTCGGCGAGCACCCTGGCCAGCCCGTCCACCTTCGCGGGATCCATCGCCTGCACCGGGTCGTCGATCATCACGAACCGGAAAGGGCTGTGCGCCACCGTGGCTCGCGGCAGGAACAGCGACAGTCCGAGCGCGTGCAGCTCCCCCTGGCTCATCACGCCGAGCGCCGCGCCGTCCACCTCGTCGACGGTCACATCGAGCAGCACCCGCCGCGCGGTGCCCGCGCTGCCCTGCAACCGAATCGCCCCGAGCTCGACATTGCTCTGCTGCCGCAGGGTGCTCCACACCCACCGTGCCGTGGTCTCCAGCGGCCGCATCCGCTCCTCGCGGATCGTCGCCGTCGCCGCCTTGAGCCACTCGGCCGCCTTCTTCACCACCCGCAGTTCGCTCGCGTGGTCGGCGACGGCGCGGGCGGGGTCGAGCCACGCGAGAACGCGCGGGACCAACGGCGACCACACCGCGTCCAGACGGTCCAGTTCAGTGCGCGTATCCCGTTGCAGTGCGGCGAGTTCCGCGGTGAGGTCGGCGTGAATCGTGCGCAGCCGGTCCGGGAGCCGGCCTTCGTAGTCGGCCGTCGCGAGCGCGGCCCACTCCGACCAGAGCTGTCCGACGATGTCGCGCTGTTTACGCAACGAGTCCGACGTGGCGTACGGCGCGGGCGCATCCGCCCGGCGCCCCGCCGGATCGAACACCGGCCCCGAGAGCCTCACTGCGCCGGCACCGACCGCGATTGCCGAACCGAACTCGATCGGCAGGTCTGCGGGGAGGTTGCGGGCCGCTGTCAGAGCCGTGTCGAATTCCGCCGTGGCCGACTGTAGGGCCGCGAGTTCCCTAGTGCGGTAGATGATTTCGGTATCGGCGGCGGCGAGCCAGTCGGCGTCGAGTTCGTCGCGTCCACAGACCGGGCAGGGGCACGAACCTGCCGTCGAGACGTGTGCGCGCGCCCGCGTGAGCAATTCGAGCACTCGCAGATCGGCTTCGGTATCGACGGTCTCGTGGCGCGCCACATTCCGGGCTGCTTCGGCGAGTCGATCGGTCGTGGCGGCAACCCGCGCGACATCGGGCAACGACAGACGCAGGATCGCGCGCAAACCCTCCGGCCCGTCGATGCCGAGGACCGAGCCGGCCACCGCGCCCGCCACCGCGTCGAGATCGGGGTCCGGCGTGCGCAACAGGTCGGCCACGGCACGGGCGCGTTCGTCATCGGCCTCGGCCAGCTCGACCAGCAGGTCGGCGCGGGACTGGCGCGAATCCTTCACGGCGCGTTCGAGTTCGAGCTTGCGCAATCGGATCTGTTCGGCCGCGGCCGCCAGCTCGTCCAGGCCGAGCAGGCGATGCAGCGCGTCGAACAGGTCGCTCGGCTTCCCGTCGACGAGCGCGCCGAGCTCGCTGTAGGACAGGAACGGCCGGTACAGATCGAGTCGCCTGCGCCGTCCGTGCGGGTCGACCGAGGCCGCCGGTTCGGATCCACGCCGCTCGGTCCACCGCGCGTCGGCCAGGTCCGCACTCGGGTCCCAGCTGGTCGCAACCGAGAGTGCGGGGTCGTCGCCCGCCGTGAGCAGCTCGACGTCGATCCGGGCGGTCTCGGGTTCGTGCAGGTTGCGCCATCCCTCGCGCCAGGTGGTCGAGCGACCGTCCCAGCGGCGATTCCCACCGGTCAACGCGAATTCCGCGGCCTCGGCGAAACTCGATTTCCCGCTGCCGTTGCGACCGACCACCAGGGTCAGGCCGGGCCCCGGATTCAATCGCAGCGTCGCCGCGGGACCGATTCCCCGGAAACCCTGCACGGTGATCGACCGCAGAAAGACCCCGGTATCACCGGAATCCGTTGCGGCCGAGTCACCGTCGACAGCTGTGAGCGCGGCGAGCACGCAATCGGCGACCCGTTCCTCCACTGCCGGGTCGGCGGCGAGCTCGCGCGCGACCACCTCGGCGATCCGATCCGAGCACACTTGCGACATCCCCCTTCGCGTCGGCGCGCAACGCGGCGATCCTGGTTGAAACGCTACCCGATCGCCGGATGTTCGCCCAGGGGATGCGCAGGGCCCTCAGCGAATCTGCCCGCGGGAGTGGAATGGCCATCGCGGCGCCACGGCGGGCCCTCGATGTCCACCCCTCGCCCACCCCGGCGGGCAGCTCGATGAGGTGTTCACACCCGCGTTACGCTGCGTCGAGCAGCGCGGGCGGTCCGGGCGGTGCCGAACAGGTCAGAATGCCAGAGATCGCCACCCAGGGCAAGAGCTGGAGCACGAATTTGCCGCGGCACCAGTGTTTTCCGAGCGTTACGCCGCCGGGTCCGCCAGTTGTCGGTGGGTTGCGGTAGATATTCGGCGAACACGAGAACGGGGGAACCGATGACCGAGCAACGCACACCGTGGACCGAGGACCAGGTCCGCGCGCTCGCGCCCGATGCGAGCTCACTGGCTGCCGCACGCAAGCTGGCCGGTCGCTGGCGCGAGACCGGCACCGCGGGCAATGCGGTGTGGGGGCTGTGCCAGGGCAGCGGCGCCAAGCCGTATCAGGCGATCGTCGACCTGGACGGGCCCGCGTACAAGTGCTCGTGCCCCAGCCGCAAGTTCCCGTGTAAGCACACGCTGTCGCTGTTGCTCACGTGGTCGAGTGGCCAGACCCCCGTCCAGCAGGCACCCGCCGACTTCGCGGCCGAGTGGCTGGCCGGGCGGGCCGCGAAGGCTGCCGCGCCGGCGAAGGCCAAGGCCGCGAGCACGCCGTCGCAGGCCACCGTCGAGCAGCGGCGGGCGCGGGTATCCGCCGGGCTCACCGAACTGGAGGTCTGGCTCACCGACCAGATCCGGACCGGGCTGGCCCAGACCGACCGTTCGTACGCCGCCTACGAGGCGATCGCGGCCCGGATGGTCGATGCCCAGGCGCCCCGCATCGCCGAGGCCCTGCGCAGGCTGCCCACCGCGGTCGTCACCACCGAACACTGGCCCGAACTGCTGTTGCGCGAGTACGCCCGCCTGCACCTGCTGGTGCTGGCCCATCGCAGGCTCGACGCCCTCCCCGAGCCGCTGCGGGCGGGGATCCGCACCCACATCGGCTACCCGACGTCGGCCGAGTCGGTGCTGAACGAGCCCGCGGTGCGGGATCGCTGGCTGGTGCTCGGCATGCGGGCGAGCGAGGAGGAGCGACTGCACACGCGCCGCACCTGGCTGCGCGGTCGCGGTAGCGGACGGTGGGCCCTGCTCATCGAACATTCCTTCGCCACCCCGAATTTCACCGGCGAGGTGCCCGCACCCGGCAACGAGGTGGACGCCGAACTGCACTACTACCCCGGCGCGGTGTCCCTGCGCGCGCAGTGGGGCACCCGCCACGGCGCACCCGAGCCCTTCACCACCGTCCCCTCGGTCGGCGGCGCCACGATCGACGACGCGCTCGACGCCTACGCGGGCGCGTTGAGTGCGGATCCGTGGCTGCGTTCCTGGCCCGCGCTGCTCGCCGATGTCGTGCCGGTGCTCGACGAGACCGGATGGCAGCTCGTCGCATCCGACGGCACCGCGCTGCCGCTGGCCGCGGGCGCGCGCCCGTGGCGGCTGATCGCGGTCGCGGGCGGTCACCCGGTGACGGTGTGCGGCGAGTGGCGAGCCGACGGCTTCGACCCGATCTCGGTGTTGTGCGCAGGCGAGGTGAGCGACCTGGAAACCGAATTCCCCACCGAAACCACCCCGACCCCCGCGCTGGCCGAACTCGTCTCGGTGGCGCTGCTCGGCACCGCCCGGCGCAGCGCCGACGGTGTCCACCTCGACTCCGCGGTCGCCGCCGCCGTTCCGCAGCACGCGGGCGAACCGGCCACCCGGCTGCTCCACACCGCCGCGCTACAAGACCTGTATCTGCGCGGCGGACAACTCCCCCGTATCGCGGCGAAACCCGAACCCGCCGTAGATGATCCACGCCCGCTTCTGCCGCGCCCCGCCGCCGACCGCCTCAGCCGCCTACTCGCGGACAAGTCCCCGTTCTTAACCGAATGGTTCACTGCGGCAACACCATTCGACTTCCGCCTGCCCGATGTGCTGTGTGTCCAGGCGCTCTCGGCGGCCTCCGACACCACGCTGCGTCCGCCACTGCTGCGACTGGCAGGCCGCCGCGGACGCTGGCTCGCCGCGCGCAACCCGGCATGGGCGAAACTGGTCGACGAGTTCCCTGCCGACGTTGCCACATCGTCGGCGGAGGGGAAAACCCACAACAGCCGGCCGGAGCTGACGGCGAGCGCCGCCGACATCCAGGTCGACACGGACGCGAGCACGACCCGGAGCGCCGGGCCGACAACGTCCCCGGATCACGATGCCGATTCCGGCACCACTGCCGACTCGGGCTCCGGTACGGAGCCGGGCGCGCCCGCTGTCCACGATGTCTGGTTGTTCGGCACATCCGGCGAGCGAAAGGACTGGTTCGCGCGTACTCGCCGGGCCGATCCGGCCGCGGCGCTGACCGTGTTGACCGCTGCGTGGCCGAAGGAGTCGGGGCCAGTGAAGGCGGAGCTGCTGGGGCTGCTCGCCGAGGGGCTGAGTCCGGCCGACGAAGCCCTGCTCGAGCGGGCCCTCGACGACCGGCGCGGTGATGTCCGGCGCACCGCCACGACGCTGCTGAACAAGCTGCCGGATGCCGCTTTCGGGCGGCGGATGGCGGCGCTGGTGGCGTCGTGGATCCGGGTGGCGGACGACGGGACGGTAGACGTACGGGTACCCGCGGAGCTCGACGCGCAGGCCCGGCGCGACGGCATCACCGATGCGACCGATCAAGCGAAATTGCGCTGGGACACCCCTGATTCGACGATCACGACGCTGCACCAGGCGATCGCCGCCACTCCGCTCACCGCATGGTCCTCGATCGTGCGGGCCCCCGGCGAGCAGACCCCGACCACCGCGTTGACCCTGTCGCTGCCGCCCCGCTACGCCAAGGCGATCGTGGACGGCTGGGTCGATGCCACGCTCGCCCAGCACGACACCGCGTGGGCCCGTGCGCTGTTCGCCCACGCGACCCCGACCGAGCAGGCGGTGCTGCGGCGTCGCGAACTGTTCACGCTGCTCGATGCCGCCGACCGGATCGAGCACGTGCTCGACCTGGACGCGCACCAGCTCAACGAACTACACGCGATCCTGCCCGGCCTCGATCATCCGTGGCCGCAACCCGTCGCCGACCATGTGCTGCGGTTGCTCGGCGAGCGCGCCCGCACCACCGCGCGGCAGCCGCACGCCAGTGCGGGCGTGTACACCGACCGGGCGCTGCTCACGGCCGCGAGCGTCCACCTACCTGTCGAACTCGCGTCGCGCGTCAGCGCGCTCGCCGACACCACCGACGATCCCGCCTGGCACCAGGCATTCCACCGACTCGCCCACGATCTCACCGATCGTGCCACCATGCTCGAGGAGCTGCGTTGACCACCATCGAACCCTCCACCACCCTGCTGCGTCCCCACGCCGAACAGGCCTTCGCCGACGAATTGGCCGCCCTGGACCGCGTCGACGATCGAGTGCGCCCGCCGTCCTGGAAACTGTCGCCGTGGGCCGTGGTCACCTACATTCTCGGCGGCACCCTCGACGACGGCACCGTGATCACGCCCAAATATGTCGGCCCCCGCCGGCTGATGGAGGTCGCGGTCGCCACCCTCGCCACCGACCGCGCCCTGCTGCTCCTCGGGGTGCCCGGCACCGCGAAAACGTGGGTTTCCGAACATCTTTCGGCCGCCATCAGCGGCGAGTCGACCCTGCTCGTGCAGGGCACCTCCGGTACGGCGGAAGAAGCGATCCGCTACGGCTGGAACTACGCCCGCCTGCTCGCCGAGGGGCCGAGCGACGCCGCCCTGGTCGCGTCACCGGTGATGACCGCTATGCGCACCGGCGCCATCGCACGCATCGAGGAGCTCACCCGCATCCCCTCCGATGTGCAGGACGCGCTGATCACCATCCTGTCCGAGAAGACGCTGCCGGTGCCCGAGCTGGGCGGGGAAGTACAGGCGGCCAAGGGTTTCAACGTCATCGCCACCGCCAACGATCGCGACCGCGGCGTCAACGATCTCTCCTCGGCCCTGCGGCGCCGCTTCAACACCGTGGTGCTGCCGCTGCCCGCCGACGAGGATTCCGAGGTCGCCATCGTCAGCCGTCGCGTCGAACAGCTCGGCGCCGCACTGGAATTGCCGACCGTTCCCGCCGCCGCCGAGGAAGTCCGCCGCGTGGTGCGGGTCTTCCGCGAACTGCGCTCCGGCATCACCGCCGACGGCCGCACCAAGCTCAAATCCCCCTCGGGCACCCTGTCCACCGCCGAGGCGATCTCGGTGATCACCAACGGCCTCGCCCTGTCCGCCCACTTCGGCGACGGCGTGCTGCGCGCCTCCGACATCGCGGGCGCCGTGCTCGGCTCGGTGATCAAGGACCCGGTGGCCGACACCGTGATCTGGACCGAATACCTCGAGGCCGTGGTCCGGGAACGCCCCGACTGGGCCGACTTCTACCGGGCCTGCCGCGAAATCGCCGGCTGAGAACCGCCCGAAGGGGAGGACGGAACACACACCACACATGGGGTTTTCGATGAGTCAACGCAACAAGGCGACCCACCCGGCCGCCGGTGACACCACGCCCGGCGAGCCGGCGAGCCGTGCCGAAATCCGCGAGAGCTCCGCCTCGGATACGGGCGCGGGCGAGGCGCGCGCGGTCACCACCGAGGCCGAAGCCGGTGCGGGTTCGGTGACCGACACGAATTCGAGTGCGGGCGCGGAGGCGGTGACGCGGGTGTTCGGCATCCGTCACCACGGGCCCGGATCAGCACGCTCGCTGCGCCACGCGCTCGAGGAGTTCCGGCCCGACACCATTCTCATCGAAGGCCCCGCCGACGCTGATCCGCTCGTCGGGTTCGTCGCCGCCGACACGATGGCCCCACCGGTCGCGTTGCTCGCCTACGTCCCGGATTCGCCTGCCCGCGCGGCATTCTGGCCGTTCGCCGTGTTCTCCCCCGAGTGGCAGGCGATGCGCTACGGCGTCGAGCACGCCGTCCCGGTCCGCTTCTGCGACCTCCCCGCCACGAACGTCCTCGCCGCCGACGACGATGCCCGTGGCGGCGGCTCCGACCCGCTGGCCGCCCTGGCCTCGGCCGCGGGCTACGACGACGCCGAACGCTGGTGGGACGCGGTCGTCGAATCCGTGCCCGACAGCGCGGCTTTCGACGCCATCACCGAGGCGATGACCGCCCTGCGTGAGGATGCCCGACACGCCGCGATCACGCCACCCACAGCGGACGCGCCACCGCAGCTCGGCGCGACGGCGCCGACCGGCACCGAAGTCCCAGACCCGGTGGCACTTTCGCCACTCGACGCTCCCGAGCTGCTGGAGAAGCCTTCGGCAGCGAACGGATTCGAGTTCCCGGCCGCCGCGAATCGACCGGACCCCGCGATGGCGCCGCTGATCGTCGACCAGCACACTCTGGTCCGCGAGGCGCATATGCGGCAGGTGATGCGGCAGGTGCTCAAGGGTGGTGCGAAGCGGTTGGCGGTGGTGTGTGGTGCCTGGCACGCGCCCGCGTTGGTCGAACCGCTCGGTCCCGCCGCACCGGATATGCGACTGCTCAAGGGTTTGCCGAAGACGAAGGCCGCGTTGACCTGGGTGCCGTGGACGCATTCGCGGTTGGCAGCCGGGTCCGGCTACGGGGCAGGCGTCACCTCGCCCGGCTGGTATCACCACCTGTTCACCGAGACCGAGCGGCCGGTGGCGCGCTGGCTGACCAAGGTCGCCGGAGTGTTGCGCTCGCACGATCTGCCGGTGTCGAGTGCGCACATCATCGAGGCGGTGCGGCTGGCGGACACCCTCGCCGCGTTGCGCGGCAGGCCGCTGCCGGGATTGTCCGAGGTCACCGAGGCTGTGCGGTCGGTGATGTGCGGTGGCGACGAGACCATGCTGCGACTGGTGGTCGACGAACTGGTCGTCGGCGAGACGCTCGGCGGTGTTCCCGAGGACACTCCGACGGTCCCCTTGGCGGCCGACCTGCGGGCACGCTGTAAAACCCTGCGGCTCAAGCAGGAGGCGCTCGCTCGAAATGTCGACCTCGACCTGCGCAAAGAACGCGACGTCGAGCGGTCGCATCTGCTGCACCGCCTGCGCCTGCTCGGTATCGGCTGGGGCACTCCGACCACCGGCGAGGTCCGCAGCACCGGCACCTTCCGTGAGACGTGGACCCTGCGCTGGGAACCCGAATTCGAGGTCCGCATCGTCGAGGCCGCGGTCTGGGGCACGACCCTGCGCACCGCCGCGGAGACCAAGATCCTCGACACCGCGAGCCGCGACGACGTCACCGTCACCGCGCTCGCCGACGCACTGGAAATGGCCCTGCTCGCCGACCTGGGCGGCGCCACCGAAGGATTGATCACCAGGCTCGAAGCCGCCGCCGCCCTCGACCACGATGTCACCCATCTGCTCGGCGCCCTCCCCGGCCTGACCCGCACCCTGCGCTACGGCGATGTCCGCGGCACCGACACCAAGGCCCTGGCCCACGTCGCCGACGGCCTGCTGGTGCGGATCTGCGCGGGCCTGCCCGGCGCCGTCACCGGCCTCGACACCGATGCCGCCCAGGCCCTGCGCACCCAGATCGACGCCGCGCACACCGCGATCAGCACCCGCGACGACGAGCACGCCACCACCGAATGGCTGGCCACCCTGCACCGCATCGCCGATCGCGACGACGTACACGGCGCGATCGGCGGCCGCGCGGTGCGCCTGCTGTGCGACGCCGAACGCATCGACGACGCCGAATCCGCCCGCCGGCTGGCCGCCGCACTGTCCGTCGGCAACACCCCCGCCGCCAAGGCCGCCTGGATCGACGGCTTCCTCGGCGGCCGCGGTCTGCTCCTGGTCCACGACCGAGAGCTGTTGCGCCGCATCGACGAATGGCTCCGCGACCTCAACGAAGACCAGTTCGTCGCCACCCTGCCGCTGCTGCGCCGCACCTTCGGCTCCTTCGAATCCGGCGAACGCCGGGCCATCAGCCAGGCCCTGCGAGACACCGGCTCAGCACCGACCACCGCCGACGGCCCCGCCGCGGTCGATCCGATCCGCGGGCAACTGTCGCTGCGCGCAGCGACCGCGATCCTGGGGGCCGCTGGGTGACCCACCTCCGCAGACGTCCGACACCCACTCGCCACCGCATCCCGCTCGACCACCAGGAGCACCGATGACCGAACCCGACGAAACCCATTCGCGCCGTTGGCGTCTCGTACTGGGAACCGCCGCCGAAGAACAGCTCGGCGGGTTGAGCTCCGGTGCCGATCAGGCGATGGACCAGGCACTGTCCGCCCTCTACAACACCGGTGAAGCCGGCGGTTCGACGAAAAGGTCTGGTGGACTGGGTGGTTCAGCGCCCCGAGTCGCGCGCTGGCTCGGCGACATCCGCACCTACTTTCCCGCGACCGTGGTCGAGGTGATGCAGCGCGACGCCGTGGACCGGCTCAACCTCACCCAACTGTTGCTGGAGCCCGAGCTGCTGGAATCGGTCGAGCCCGATGTACATCTGGTGGGCACACTGCTCGGCCTCAACCGGGTGATGCCCGAAACCACCAAGGCCACCGCGCGCATGGTAGTCGAGAAGGTGGTGCGCGAGATCGAGCAGCGCATCGCCGCCAAGACCGTGGCCGCGGTCTCGGGCGCCATCAACCGTGCCGCCCGCACTCATCGCCCGAAACTGCGCGATATCGATTTCAACCGGACCATCCGCAAGAATCTCGCCAACTACCTGCCCGAACACCGCACCATCGTGCCCGAGCGGCTCGTCGGCTACGGCCGCAAGTCGCAGTCGATCCAGCGCGATGTGGTGCTGGCCATCGACCAATCCGGCTCGATGGCGGCCAGCGTCGTCTACGCCTCGGTGTTCGGCGCCGTCCTCGCGTCCATGCGGTCGCTGAAGACCTCGCTGGTCGTGTTCGACACCGAGATCGTCGATCTCACCGATCAGCTCAGCGACCCGGTCGACGTCCTGTTCGGCACCCAGCTCGGCGGTGGCACCGACATCAATCGCGCCATCGCCTACTCGCAGACGCTGATCACCCGGCCCACCGACAGCCTCTTCGTGCTCATTTCCGACCTCTACGAAGGCGGTGTACGCAACGAGATGCTGCGCCGCTGCCATGCGATGAAAGAGGCGGGTGTCCAGGTGGTGGTGCTGCTCGCGCTCTCCGACGAGGGCGCGCCCGCCTACGACCACGACAACGCCGCGGCGCTGGCAGCGCTCGGCATCCCCGCCTTCGCCTGCACCCCCGACAAGTTCCCGGACCTGCTCGCCACCGCGCTGGACCGCGGCGACATCACGCGCTGGGCCGACACCAACGCCCCGGCGGTGTGATCGCACCCCGGGGAACGTGGCGGGACTCGGCAGCGTTGCGAGCCCGCGCCAACTAGGCTGCGAACGATCGGGTTCGTTGGACGGGGTGAGGCGATGTTGCGGCGCGGGGCGGTGTTCGCCGGTTTCGTCATCGAGCGTGAGCTGGGACGTGGCGGCATGGGCGCGGTGTACGCGGCCAGAGACCGCAGGCTGCCGCGGCTGACCGCGTTGAAGCTGATGCACCGTGACCTGTTCGCCGACTTCGAGATCCGCGCCAGATTCGAACGCGAGGCCGACCTGGTGGCCCAGCTCGACCACCCGAACATCATCACCGTCTACGACCGCGGCATCGACGAGGAACGTCTCTGGATAGCCATGCAGTTCGTGGACGGTGTCGACGCCTCGGCGGTGCCGGTGCAGCAGTTCGGGAGCGAGCGGATCGCCCAGATCGTCACCCAGACCGCGAGTGCGCTCGACTACGCCCACCGCCAGGGCGTTCTGCACCGCGACGTGAAGCCCGCCAACATCCTGTTGTCGCACACCGCGGGTGTCGGCGCGGGCTTCGACGAACGAGTCGTGCTGACCGACTTCGGCATCGCGAAACTCCTCGACGACACCGGCGGCCTCACCCGCACCGGCCAGTTCACCGCCACCATCGCCTACGCCTCGCCCGAACAACTCAGCAGCGCACCACTCGACGGCCGCGGCGATCAATACTCCCTGGCCTGTACGGTTTTCCGCCTCCTCACCGGCACCGGCCCCTTCGACGCCCCCAACCCGGCCACCGTCATGCTCGGCCACCTCAACGCCCCGCCTCCCGCGGCCAGCACCCGCCGCACCACCCTGTCCACCGCGGTCGATACCGTCCTGTCGAAGGCCATGGCCAAAGACCCCAGCCACCGCTTCCCCACCTGCACCGCGTTCGCCACCGCGCTCACCGAGGCACTGCGCCATCGCCCACCCACACCGCCGGCGTCCGGCCGCATCCCGACCGCCGGGCCGCGGCGAACCGCCTCTGCTCCCGAGGTGCGCCCGACCGGAACACCGCTGCCGCCGAGCGCCGGTTCCAGGCCTGAGTCGCGCACATCCTCGAGTCACCCGAATGCCGGTCGGCGACATGACCCGACCGTTGTCCGCAACACCATGTCCGAGCCGGAAAGCAGCGTCTCGGTCGACGTTCGTGGCTTCGACACCGCCATGTCCGCCCGGCCGGGAACGCCACCCGACCTCACCTCGAACCCGGCCGCGAATCCCCGTTCTCCCCACGGCCGGATCGATACACGCGCTTCCTCGACCTACGGCAGGGACGCGCGAGACACCAGCACCGCACCGGTATGGCTCGACGCCGTACACGGCTGTCTGCTCGGCGGAGCGATCGGCGATGCCCTCGGCGCTCCGGTGGAAACCCGTTCGCTGCAACAGATCCGGAACGAGTACGGCCACGCCGGGCTGACCGACGTCGACCCGCTTCGCATCTCCGAGGAGACCCAGCTGACGGCCTTCACCGTAGAAGCGCTGATCCGCGGGTCGGTGCGGGCCAGGGCCAAGGGCATCGGCGGAGCGACGATGGGCCTGCTGCAGCAGGGCATGCTCGTGTGGTTGCGCGGGCAGGTCACCGAAATGCCGGAGCAGCCCTTCGCGCTGTACAGCGCCCTCAGCGACTACCCCGAGCTGATCGAGCAACGTGGCGTGGCGAATTCGGTCTACACCGCGCTGCGTCACGCGGCCGCCCGGAAAGCGCCGATGAATCCGCTCGGCACCCGCGACCAGCCCATCAACCATTCCAAGGGCAGCGGCGCGGTGATGCGCGCGGCCCCCTGCGGATTCGGTTACGCCGCAGATCGTTCCGGAGCCGCGACCGATACCATCTTCGAATTGGGTTGCGATGCGGCCGCGCTCACCCATGGTCATCCCAGCGGTTGGCTGCCCGCGGGCACCCTGTCCGCCCTGATCTATCAGCTCTCGCGCGGCGCCGACACCGCCACCGCCCTCTCGCGCGCCCGCACCGAGCTGACGGGCTACTCCGACCACGGGGAGACCTCGGCCGCCTTGAACGCGGCCAACCGGCTGGCCGCCCGGATCGAACGCGAAAGGCGCTATCCCACACCGGAAGATGTCGAGACGCTCGGCCAGGGATGGATCGGTCCAGAGGCCCTGTCGATCGCCGTCTTCGCCACCCTCGCCGCCGAAGGACTCGGCGGCTCGCCCCACGACATCGTCCGCACCGGACTCCTGCTGTCGGTCAACCACTCCGGCGACAGCGACGCCACCGGTTCGATCGCGGGCAGTCTTCTCGGCGCCCGGTACGGCCGTTCCGCACTCCCGCGAGGTTGGGCGAATGCGGTCGATGCGCGCCCGATTCTCGATCTCCTGGCCACTGGCTACTGCACGGAATTCGGCCTCACACCACCGAGTGACTCCCACGGGATACCACCAGAACACTGGTGGAACCGCTACCCGGGCTGGCCCCCGTCCGGCTAGTTCCGCACTGACCCCAGTGGCCGTCAGATATCGCCCAGTCGATCGACCACGAGCGGCGTACCGCGCCCCATGACACCGTTCGACCCCCCACCGAGAACTCCGGTGGGGGGTCGAACGTGCCTGTGCCGCCTACAGATCCGCGATAGCCGCCAACGGCGGCGTCCGCGCGGCCCGCACACCCGGCCACACCGCGGCCAGCACACCCACCACACCGGACGCGATCAGCACGATCACCAGCTGCGACCACGGAATGGTGATCTGGTCGATGCCCATATCGCGCAGGGTGCGCAGGAATCCGACCCCGAGCGCGATGCCGAGCACCAGGCCGACGATCGCGCCGAAGATGGCGATCAGCATGGACTCCAGGTAGATCGTGCGACGCACCTGCGCACGCTGGGTGCCGACCGCGCGCAGCATGCCGATCTCGCGCCTGCGCTCCACCACCGACAGCGCCAGGGTGTTGATGATGCCGAGCACCGCGATCACCACCGCCAGCGCGAGCAGCCCGTAGAGGATGGCGAGCAGGGTGTTGATCTGCTGACCCTGCGCGCCCTTGAACTGTTCGTGGTCCTGGACCTGCACCACCACGAACGGTTCGGTGGCCTTCTCCAGGTTCGCCCGCATCGCGGTGAGATCGGCCCCCGGTGCGGCCTTGACCAGCACGAAGACATTGGTGCGCAGACTCTGCGGCATCAACTGCTCGTAGATACCGGGATCGACCACCATGGGCCCGAGCAGCGGCGAGTCGGCGAAGATGCCCCCGATCGTGAGCTCGATCTGCTTCTTGTCGAGACTGGTGATAGTGACCTTGTCGCCGAGCTTCCACCCGCGCTCGGTCGCCTCGGTCTCGTCGATGAGCGCGCCACCGGCGGGGATCGTGGTGGTGCCGCTGATCATGTCGATGTCCATCACCGGGTCGATCGGACCGTCCGGTGAGGTGGCGCCGATCTGCTCGTCGCCGACCTTGAACGCGACGATCCGGATCCCGGTGACATCGCTGACGCCGGGAACATCGGTGCGCACCGCGTCGACCGCACCGATCGGCGCACCGATCATCTGCGGACCGGCGAGCACGTACTCGGCCTTCACACCCTTGTCGATGAGCACACCGACACTCGTCTTCGCCGAAGCACCGAGAATGCCGATCGCCGAGACCAGCATCAGGCCGAGGGTGAGCGCGAACGCGGTGGCGGCGGTACGCCGCGGGTTACGCGTGGCGTTGTTGCGCGCCATCTGCCCGATCGCGCCGAACGGTCTGGTGAGCACGCCGAGCACGAGCACCATCGGCCGCGACAACGCCGGCGCCGCCAACAGCACCGCCAGAATGAGCCCGAGCGCGCCGACACCGACGGTCACCGCGGAGCCCTTGCCGGTGCCCTGCGCACCCACGTACACGAGCACGCCACCGGCGACGGCCATCACCGCGCCGATGATCGTGCGCAGCCGCAACGAATCACCCGCGCTGGCGAACTCGGACCGCATGGCCTCCACCGGCGGCACCTTCGCCGCCCGGCGAGCGGGAGCATAGGCGCTGGCCACGGTGACGATCAGGCCGACGAGCAGCGCGACGATCGCGGTACGCGGCAACACGGTCAGCGACCCCGTCGGCAGTCCGAGATCGAACGCGTTGAGCAACGCCGACAACCCGTACGCCAGCCCGATGCCCGCGGCCAGCCCGAGCGCGCTACCGATCAGCCCGATCACGATCGCCTCGGAGACGACCGACCGCCCGACCTGCTGACGACTCGCTCCGATCGCGCGCAGCAGCGCGAGTTCGCGCAGCCGCTGGGCCACGATCATCGAGAAGGTGTTGTAGATGATGAACGTGCCGACGATCAGCGCGATCGCGCCGAAGGCGAGCAGGAAGTAGTTGATGAAGGTGAGCGCCTCGGAGATCTCCTTCTTCATGTCCTCGCGGACCTCGTCGGAGTTCTGCACCTTGTAGTTGGGCAGGCCGGCGGCGAGCTGATCGCGCAGGTCATCGGCCGAAACACCGGGCGCCGCGGCGATGTCGGCGTAGGCCACGTGCGACCCGTCGGTGAACAGCTTGCGGCCCTGCGGCTCGGTGAACATCACCGCGACCACACCGCCGCCCTCGGCGCCCGGCATCTCGTAGATGCCCGACAGCGTCACCTCGAACGGGTCACCCTTGGACGGAATCAGCACCTTGGTCTTGTCGCCGACCTTCAGCCCGGCCTTCTCGGCGCCACCGGCATTGAGCGCGATCTCGTTCGGCTGGGTGGGCGCGGCGCCCGACAGGAACTTCTCGGGCTCCTCGACGGACTTGTCGGGCGGCAGGTAGGACAGGCCGAAACTCGGTGCGCCACCGGTCTGCACGGCCTTCTTGCCGTCGGGCTCGAGCAGCACGACCGGGCCGTTCACGGCGGGCGCGACCCTGGCCACACCGGGAGTCTTGGCCAGCGCGTCGACGATGTTCGTCGGTACGCCCAGTGATTGGCGGTCCGCGGGGCCCACGCGCACGTCCACGCCCTGAGCCTGGCCTTCGAAAATCCCGTCGAAGGTGCGCTGCAAAGTGTCGGTGAAGACGAACGATCCGGAGATGAAGGCGGTACCGAGCACCACCGACAGCAGAGTCAATGCCAAACGCACCTTGTGCGCGGCGAGGTTACGCAAGGCGACCTTGCGCATGGGATTGCTCATCGGGTTTCCAGCGCCTTCATCCGGTCGAGGATCGAATCCTGGGTCGGGTCGCGCAGCTCGTCGACGATGCGACCGTCGGCGAGGAACACGACGCGGTCGGCATAGGCGGCCGCGCGCGGGTCGTGGGTGACGATCACGACGGTCTGGCCGAACTCGTCGACCGAGGCGCGCAGGATCGAGAGCACCTCGCCCGAGGAATGCGAGTCCAGGTTGCCGGTCGGCTCGTCACCGAAGATGATCTCCGGCTTGCCCACCAGCGCACGCGCACACGCCACCCGCTGCTGCTGGCCGCCGGACAGTTCGGACGGCCGGTGCTCGAGGCGGTCGCCGAGACCGAGGCGCTTGACCACGGTGTCGAGCCATTCCTGGTCGGCCTTGCGACCCGCGATATCGAGCGGGAGGGTGATGTTCTCCAGCGCGGTGAGCGTCGGGACCAGGTTGAACGCCTGGAAGACGAAACCGATCCGGTCGCGCCGCAGCGCCGTCATCTGTTTGTCGGACAGGCCGGTGAGCGCGGTGTCGCCGATGCGGACCTGACCTGCGCTGGCGCTGTCGAGCCCGGCCAAGCAGTGCATCAGCGTCGACTTGCCCGAACCCGATGGGCCCATGATCGCGGTGAATTCGCCCTTCGCGAAGTCAGCCGACACCCCGTCCAGGGCCTTGACCTGTGTATCTCCCGATCCGTACAGCTTGACCAGATCGAGCGCGGCGGCCGCGATATCGGTAGCGGCCGCCGCATCGGCGGCCTCGGTGCCCAAGGCGTGCGAAGTCATGCTGTCCAGTCTGGCTGCCCACCGAGAACCGCGCCATCCGGGATCCCCCCGATACCGCAGGTCTTACCGACCTCTCAGCGAACGACCCATTCGAAGGCGTCGGCCTCCGAGCGCGCGCCTTCCAGCGCGCGGGAGCGGTTGGGCTCGCCGAGCTCGGCGAGGAGTTCTTCGGTGAGCCCGACGAGGTCGGCCAGCGAGGCCGGGGTGAACCAGTCGGGCCTGGTCGCGAAGAGGATGTCCTCGGACGCGGTATTGCCGCTGGCACCGGGAGCGAAGGGGCAGCCGCCGAGGCCGCCCAGCGCACCGTCGACCATGGTCGCGCCCGCGGCGACGGCCGCGAGCGTGTTGGCCACGCCCATGCCCCAGGTGTCGTGACCGTGGAAGACGATGCGGCGCGGCGGGGTGGTGTCGCGGACGGCGGCGACCAGGGCGCCCACCTGACCAGGGTGGGCCTGGCCGAGGGTATCGGCGAGGACGATGTCGGCGGCGCCGTCGGTGCGCGGATCGTTCGCGATGGCGAGCACCCGGCCGGGATCGACGGGACCGTCGAACGGGCAGGTGAACGTGGTGGCCAGGCACAGCTGGATCTCACCGCCCGCCTCGTGGGCGAGGCGGATCGCCGCGGGCATCGCCGCCACCGAGGTCTCGGTATCGCGGCCGATATTGGCCCTGTTGTGCGCGTCGGACACCGAGAAGCAGTACTGGAAATTGCGCGCGCCCGCTGCGGCGGCCTTCTCGACATGGCGCGGGGTCGCCACCCACACCCAGCATTTCGCCAGTTCGTCCGGGGTGAGCGCCGCGATCAACTCGAGCGAGTTGGCCATCGGCGCGACCAGATCCGGCCGCGCCATCGAACCGATCTCCAGCGCGGGCACGCCCGCGGCGAGCAGTCTGCGCACCACATCGATCTTCTGCTCCACCGGCAGCACCTTGCCGGTGAGCTGCAAACCGTCGCGCAGCGTCACATCACGCAGCAGCGGTGCGGTCACCGCCGCTGCTCCGGTTCCCGCGCGGGCACGCACATCACGCCACCGCACGGTTTGTCGCCCACGCTGGCCGGGGTGGGGTGGACCGTCGGACGCACATGACCCGGGCCGCGCGGCTCCCACTTGTTGCGCACCGGCGGGCGGCGCCTGCCGTGTACTCGCCTCGTCACAGTGCCTCCAGCGCGTCGATCTGATCTTCACTCATCCCGAGCAGCCCGCCGAGCACCTCTCTGGTGTGCTCGCCGAGGTCGGGGCCGACATTGCGGATCGGCAGGGATGCGTCCCCGATCACCGGGACGATGCCACCGAAACCCACCTGCTTGGGTTCGGCCTCGCCCACGTCGACGGGGAACATCTGGATCATATTGCGTGCGCGGTACTGCTCGTCGGCCACGATGTCGGCGGCGGTGTAGATCGGGCCGCACGGGATGGCCGCGTCATCGAGCAGTTTCAGCGCCTGCGCGCGCGTGTGTTTGCTCGACCATTCCGCGATCGAGGCGTCGAGGCGCTCGCGGTTGCGCCAGCGGCCGTTGTTGTCGGCGAGCTCGGGGTCGACGGCCAGGTCGGGCCGGCCGATCACCTGCATGTACCGCTGGAAGATGGCATCGCCGTTGCCACCGATGATGATGGAGTAACCATCGCTGGTCGGGTAGGCGTTCGACGGCGCGATGCCTTCCATCCGGCCGCCGACCCGCTCCCGGTTGATGCCGTAGGCGAGATGATCGGGGATCAACGATTCCATCACCGACAGGATCGACTCGTTGAGCGCGACATCGATGATCCGCTCCGCCTGCGGCACCGCACCCGCGACCCGTTCGCGCTGGAACAGTGCCATCACGGTCCCGAACGCCGCGTAGATGCCCGCGATCGAATCACCGATCGACACCCCGGTGCGCACCGGCGGCCGATCGGGATCCCCCACCAGCTCACGCAGGCCACCGACCGCCTCCGCGACCGCGGCGAATCCCGGTCGCGCGGCCATCGGCCCGGTCTGGCCGTATGCCGAGATCCGCGTGATCACCAGCTTCGGGTTCGCTTCCTCGAGCGCCTCGGGCCCCAGCCCCCACTTCTCGAGCATTCCGGGCCGGAAGTTCTCCAGCAGCACATCGCACTGTTTCACCAGATCGAGCACGATCGCGCGCCCCGCCTCGGTCCGCAGATCCAGCACGATCGATTTCTTGTTGCGGTTGACGGTGCGATACAGCATCGAGGTATCGCCACCGTACAACCGCCAGTTGCGTAATTCGTCGCCCGTGCCGGGGCGTTCCACCTTGATCACCTCGGCGCCGAAATCGCCGAGGATACGTCCGGCAGTGGGAGCGGCAACATAGTTACCGAGTTCCAGGACGCGAACACCGTCCAACGGCCGAATACTCATACAGGCAGTATCGCAGTGCGACCCCCGGTGACGCCGGGCACGTGCGGGCCCGGCGGCGAACCGATAGTTCAGCTGGCGAGGAGCTCCACTTCCTCGATGATCGAGTAGTCCTCGGCATTGCCCTTCAACACGGTGCTGGCCTGTCCGTCGACGCCGACCGGGATGTCACCGGCGAGGGTGATCCGGGTGAGGCGACGCGGCTGGTCGTTGTAGTCGTCGATGGCGTAGTGCTGAGTGGCACGGTTGTCCCAGATCGCGACGTCGCCGTCGGACCAGTTCCAGCGGGTGGTGTTCTCCAAGCGGATGACCCGATCCTGGAGCAGACGGAACAGCTGGTCGGACTCACGGGACGGAATCCCGACGAACTGCTTCACGAAATGGCCGAGCAGCAGCGCACGCTCGCCGGTCTCGGGATGCACCCGCACGACGGGGTGTTCGGTCTCGTACACATCGGACTGGAATTCCGTCGAGTACTCGACCTGCGACGGGCGCACCTTGTCGACCGCTCCGGCGTAGTCGTAGAGATTGGTGTGCACCGCGCGCAGGTTCTCGGCCAGCGCCTTGAGCGGAGCGGGCAGCGAGTTGTAGGCCGCGACCGTGGATGCCCAGGTGGTCGAGCCGCCGTAGGTGGGTAGGTGCTCGGCGCGCAGGATCGACGCCTTCGGCACGCGGTCCACGAACGTCACATCGGTGTGCCAGGAGTTGGCGCGGCTGCGCTCGGAGTCGATGGCCAGGCTCTTCACACCGGCCGACTTCACCGTGGGATGCGGGGTGGTCGGGCTGCCGAGCAGCTCCGCGAATTCGTACTGACCGTCCTCGGTGAGATGGTTCTGACCGCGGAAGAAGATCACCTTGTGCTCGTTGAGCGCGCGCCGGATCTTCGCTACGGTCGCCGCGTCCAGGTCACCGCCGAGCCGGACACCATCGATCTGCGCGCCGATGTGGGCGCCGAGCTTGGTCACCGTCAGGGTGGTTGGGAGGGCGTGGTCGACCGTCATGGGGATCACCTTCACTGTCGTTCTCGATCGGTTGGTATGCATCAAGCACACCGTGAATCCCGTTCGACAGACAGGGTTTGCCTCGAAGTGATCCCAACGCCGTCAGCCGATGTGCTCCCGCAGGTAGGCCAGGTCCTCGGCGACCCCGTCGGCCGGGGTTTCCAGGATGACCGGCGCACCGGCCGTGCGGCAGACCTCGGCCAGCAGTTGCGGGTCGATGGTGCCGTCGGCGAAATTGGCGTGCCGGTCGGCGCCGGAGTCGAATTCGTCACGCGAGGAGTTCAGGTGCACGAGATCGATGCGCCCGGTGATGGCCTTGATCCGCTCGACCACCCCGACCAATTCCTCACCACCCGCCCACGCGTGACACGTGTCGAGGCAGAAGCCCGCGCCGTAGTCGCCGACCGCGTCCCACAATCGCGCGATCGAATCGAAATGCCGGGCCATCGCGTGATTGCCGCCCGCGGTGTTCTCGATCAGGATCGGCACGGCGAACCCGCCCTTGTCCTGCTGACGCTCGAACAGCTTGCGCCAGTTGTCGATTCCGGTATCGAGCTCGGCGTCGGAGCGTACGTGTCCCCCGTGCACCACGAGGCCGAACGCACCGAGGTCGGCCGCGGCCTTCGCCTGCTGGGCCACCGCGTTGCGCGAGGGCATCCGCAACCGGTTGTTCAGACTCGCCACATTGATCTGATAGGACGAGTGCACAACGACATCGATCGGACTGGCCAGAATCTCGGCGGCCCTGGGATGCGGCTGGGGTTTGTCCCAGCTCTGCGGATCGACCACGAACATCTGCACGACCTCGGCACCGAGCTTCTCGCCGAAGCCGATCGGATCGCTCTCGTCGCGAACATGTGCTCCAATGCGCATAGCTGCCACCCTAATATCAGGCACCGACAACTTCGCTCGCGATGTTGCGCGGCGGTGGGTTCGGGAGATACATCGGTAGAATTTCAAACGGGTGCTCTGCCCTGGAGGGGGTGACTTCGCGTGTTGCGCAAAGGCGACGTGTTCGCCGGATACACGATCCGGCGCGTGCTGGGCCAGGGTGGAATGGGCGTGGTCTACCTGGCCAGGCACCCCCGGCTGCCCCGGCTCACCGCGCTGAAACTGCTCAGCCGTGAACTGTCCGCCGACGAGGAGATCCGCCGCCGCTTCGAGCGCGAAGCCGATCTGGTCGCCCAGCTCGAGCACCCCAATATCGTCAATGTCTACGACCGCGGCACCGACGACGACCAGCTGTGGATCTCCATGCAGTTCGTGGCGGGCACCGATGTCGCGACCGCCGACGTGAACGTGCTGACACCCGGCCGGGCCGTGCAGATCGTCGCCGAGACCGCCACCGCGCTGGACTTCGCGCACGCGGGCGGCGTGCTGCACCGCGATGTGAAACCGGCGAACATCCTGCTCGCCAAGCCACCGATCGGGCGCCCGGAACGCGTGGTGCTCACCGACTTCGGCATCGCCGCGGTGCGCGACAGCGAGACCACGCTGTCCTCGGCGGGCACGATCACCGCCACCCTGGCCTATGCCGCGCCCGAGCATCTGGCGGGCGCACCCCTGGATCATCGCGCCGATCAGTACTCGCTGGCCTGCACGCTGTTCTGGATGCTCACGGGCTCGGTGCCGTTCCCCGGACCCAGCCCGGGCGCGGTGATCCAGGCGCACCTGAGCAAGCCCCTTCCCCCGCTGCGCAGTCTGCGCCCCGACCTGCCCGCGACCCTGGACGCGGTGCTGGCCAGAGCCACCGCCAAGCGCGTCGAGTCCCGTTTCGCCAGCTGCGCCGAGTTCGCGCAGGCGGCCAAAGCGGCGCTGTTCGCGGTGCCGGGGCCGTGGCATCAGCAGCAGCAGTACACCGCGGCCGGTGTGGTGCTGCGCGCCCGCGAGTCCTATCCGCAGGCGCCGGGATATTCCCGGCCGCCCACCCCGGCGCAGCCCTACCGCAACGCGCCCCCGCCGACCACCCCCGCGCAACCGCACCCGCACGTGCAGCCGACCACTCCCGCACAGCCGCATCCTCACGCGCCGCGGCCGTCGACGGGCGGTCCGGCCATCCCGCCGCGACGCGGAAGCGCACGCCCGGGCACCATCGATTTCCCTGGTGGCCGTAACCATCCCGGCTATATCGTGCCGCCGCAGCAGCGGCGTCCGCCGTGATCGTGGCAACCGTCGGCGTCGTCGCCGACTGATAAGGTTTCGTTGATTTTCCCGTGGCGGGCAACGTCGGCCGCGGCTTTTATGCTGTACGCACGTGCGCTGGTGGGTCCCGGCGCGCGGCGGGAAGTGGAGCAGACATGCTGGCCAACGGAGATGTTTTTGCCGGCTACGTCATCGAACGGCAGCTCGGCCGCGGTGGCATGGGTTCGGTCTATCTGGCCAAGCACCCCCGCCTACCGCGGATGACGGCGCTGAAGCTGCTCAATCGCGAGATGTTCTTCGACGCCGAGGTGCGGGCACGGTTCGAGCGGGAGGCCGATCTCGTTTCGCGCCTCGATCATCCGAACATCGTCACCGTCTACGACCGCGGGCACGACGACGAACAGCTGTGGATCTCCATGCAGTTCATCGACGGCGTCGACGCGGCATCGGTGGATCCGCAGACGCTGCCGCCCGCCCGCGCGCTGCAGATCGTGAAGGAAACCGCCGACGCGCTGGACTACGCGCACGGTATGGGCGTGCTGCACCGCGACGTGAAGCCGGCCAACATCCTGCTCGCCCGCTCGGGCGCGGGCCGGGGCGAACGCGTCTACCTCACCGACTTCGGCATCGCCCGATTGCGCGACGACACCGGCCATCTCACCCAGACCGGTACCTTCACCGCGACGCTGGCCTATGCCTCCCCCGAACAGCTCACCGGCGCCTCGCTGGACCACCGGTCCGACCAGTATTCGCTGGCCTGCGCACTGTTCTGGCTGTTCACCGGTTCGGGACCGTTCGCGGCGACCAACCCGGCCGCGGTGATCCAGGGTCATCTCCAGCAGCCGCCGCCCACGCTGAGCAGCGTCCGGCCCGGCCTGTCCTACGCACTCGACGGCGTGCTCGCCAAGGCGATGGCCAAGCGGCCCGATGACCGGTTCGACTCCTGTTCGGACTTCGCCGAAGCCGCGATCGAGGCGTTGAACAGTCCGAGCGCACCCGCGTTGCCGATCGTCGGTCCACGACCGGGCACCGGTGGGTCGCTGCCGATCGCCGGGCGGCCCACGACAGGTGGCGCGATTCCGCAGACCGGTCTGCCGTATCCCGTTGCCACACAGGGCCCGATGACCGGCGGTCCGATGGGCACCGCCCAGGGCCCGATGACCGGCGGCCCGATGGGCACCGCGCAAGGCCCGATGACCGGCGGCCCGATGGGCACCGCGCAAGGCCCGATGACGGGTGGCCCGATGGGCACCCAGCGTCCGATGAACCAGTCGCCCACCGGCGCTTCGCAGCCCTACACCCAGCAGTCGCGGCCGCAGTACCAGTCGGCGCCGCGGCCACAGGCGAGTGGTTTCGCCCAGTATCCGCACGGGCAGCGGCCGCCGTCGAAGTCCAACACCGGGCTGATCATCGGCATCGTCGTCGCGGTGATCCTGGTGATCGTGCTGCTGATCGGCATCGGTATCGCGGCCAGCGGCGATGACGCGGGCGGCGGCGACCGCACGACCACCACGTCGGCGGGCGCCTACATCACCCCGAGCGCCGACGCCATCAGCGCGGAGTTCGGCCGGATCGTGCCCGCCACGGTCGACGACTCCACCGGATACAACGGCGCCACCTGCTGGGAGACCGACAACAGCGATCCGCCGTCGCCCGCGGAAGGCGAACCCGACTTCGGCGCCTGGGTGCACCTGTGGAGCTGCTTCGGCGGCGGCGACAGCGACGATCCGTTCTACCGGATCTATGCCTTCAACTCGGCCGCCGACGCCAAGTCGGTGCTCGACGGCCTGCCGGCCAACACCAAGTCCACCGACAGCAACGGCGGCAAGCAGTACACCAACTACAAGTACACCGACAACGGGAACAAGATCATCACGCAGTTCACCGGCGATCCCGGCCGCGCCCAGTTCCTGATGTACACCGACGGCTACGGCACGGCCGACGAGGTGCTGCGTTGGTGGCGCTCGGCCCCGCTGAACTGACCGCGATGTATGACGAGGGCGGCGTTTTCGCCGGATACACCATCGAACGACTGCTGGGCCGCGGCGGCATGGGCTCGGTGTATCTGGCACGCCATCCGCGGCTACCACGGCGCACCGCGATGAAGCTGCTGAACCGGGAGTTGTTCTTCGACACCGAGATCAAGGCCAGGTTCGAACGCGAGGCCGATCTCGTGGCGCAGCTCGAGCACCCGAATATCGTCACCGTGTACGACCGGGGCGTCGAGAACGACCAGCTGTGGATCTCCATGCGCTACATCGACGGCGCCGACGCGTCGTCGCTGCCCTCGCCGGTCGACCCGGCGCGGGCGGTCCGCATCGTCACCGAAACCGCCGCGGCACTGGACTTCGCGCACAGCCGCGGCGTGCTGCACCGCGACGTGAAACCCGCCAACATCTTGATCGAATCGGTCGACGGCACCGAACGCGTCTACCTCACCGACTTCGGCATCGCCCGCCTGCACGACGACAACGCCGCCAAGCTGACCCAGACCGGAACCTTCACCGCCACCCTGGCTTTCGCGTCTCCCGAGCAGCTCTCCGGCACCGCCCTCGACGGCCGCGCCGACCAGTATTCCCTGGCCTGCACGCTTTTCCGGCTCCTCACCGGAACCACCCCCTTCGACGCCACGAACCCCGTCGCGGTGATCCAGGGCCACCTCCAGCAACCCCCGCCCCGCGCGAGCACCCTCCGATCGGGCATCACCCCCGCACTCGACGCGGTCATCGCCCGTGGCATGGCCAAGCGCCCCGAAGAGCGCTTCGCCACCTGCGCCGAGTTCGCCGCCGCCGCGCTGCGGGCCCTCGCCGGTCACGCTCCCCCGCAGCAACTCCACGGCTCGGCGGCCACCAGAACCTACCCGCCGAACTCTCCGTATACCCCCGGTGCCGGATACCCGATCGCAGGTCGTACCGACCCGAATTCGTCTGGCGGACAGCCGCCATGGCCGGGCACGACCGGTCCCGATCAGCCGTGGGCCGTGAGCGGCCGACCCGCCGGTTCACAGTGGGCCGGCAACGCCGCCCCCGGCCTCGGTCAGCAGTGGCCGGCGGTCGGTGGCGGTTCCTCCTGGGCCGCGCAGCCGAACCCGTCGTGGCCCAACGAATCCGCGAACCACGCGAGTGCGCCGAACGCGGGCGCGCAACGTCGTCGCGACGCCGGGAATTCCAGGGCGACGGGTAGGGGCGCGCGCCCTTCGGTCGCCGAGGAGTATCTCGGCAAGAAGCGGAAATCCCGCTGGGAGGGATCGCCGATCGGCTGGCTGGCGATGATCGCCGTCATGATCTTCCTCGGCTGGATTCTGGTGACCACCTTCGGCGATGACGGCAACGCCGGTGCGTCGGGCGGGCAGGGTTCCGAAACCTCCGCGGTCGCTACACCGTCCGTCGACGCGACGACCTCCGCTCCCCAGCGGCTGACGTCGACCACCCCGCCGACGAGCGACCGACGGGTCATCGGCGCCAACGCGGCGAAGCTCAGCGACGAGTTCCCCCGCATGCTGCCCGCCACCTCGGCGAGCAACCTGGTCCATGCCGGTTCGGGGCTGGGCAACGCGGGCTGCTTCGCCTACGACCGCGCGACCGCCAGCCGCGATTCCGACGACGCCGATATGGGCGACTGGTCGGTGATGTGGCATTGCTTCGGCGGCGGCAACAAGGCCACCTACGAGTTCTTCCTCTACCCCTCCGCAGATCTTGCCGCGCAGGCGATCGCGGGTCTGCCCGCCAACGACGTGCGCCCCACGTCGCACACCGGCCACACCTGTACGAACTTCGTCCTGCACGACAGCCAGCCCAGGTCACCGCGCATGGTCACCCGCTTCGACGGCGACCCGGCCCGCGGCGCCATGCTCATGTACAGCCGCGGCTTCATCGCCGACGAGGCCCAGGTGCTGGATTGGTGGCGCTCCGCCCCGTTGGTCTAGGCGCGCGTTCGCGCCGGCTGCGCACGGTTCGAGGACCGCTGCGCGTCCGCGCCCATCAGGCGGTCAGTGTGTAGTGCACGAAGTCGCGCACCGGCTCGAAGCCGATTCGCTGATAGATCTTGTTCGAGGTCGGATTGGCCAGGTCGGTGAACAGGCAGGCATCGGCGCCTTCCGCGCGAATTCGGCCCGCGACCGTGGCGGTCAGCGCGCTCGCGAAACCGTTGCCCCGGAACCGCGGTGGGGTGTAGACCGGGCCGATCCTGGCCCAGCCGAGGACTGCCTCGTGCCGGGCGACCAGGGTGACGGGCTGCCCGTCGTGCTCCCACAACCACGAGGATCCGGCCTCGATGCGCCTGCGCACCGCCGTCTCGTCGAGTCGATGTGGCACATCGGCTTCCACGCCGAATTCCTCGGTCATCGCGATGCAGACGGCCACGTCGTCGAGGCCGGCCTGCCGTGGTGTGCCAGGGGCATCCGGCATCTGGAGGGTGCCGAGGCGGAACAGGCGGACCGAGAACTTCTCGCGGTAGGTACCGCCGACGGTCTTCGACCAGTGCGCCGCGAATGCGACGGCGTCGGCATCGTCTCCCTCGACGCTGCGCAGTGCGATGTCATGCGCCCGGAAGGCATCGGCGACGGCCGAAATACTCTGTGCGGGCATCTCACCGAGGTAGGCGGCGCCGTTCGTGCACTGTGCGAGGCCGACGACCGTATCCGCGTCATCGCGGACGCTCGCGAATTGCGTGACCATTCCGCCGGACCTGCCGTTGATCCGGTTCACCAGGGCAGTCGCAATGACCGTGTGGCGCAGTGGATCGCCGTGCAGGAACGGCGCTACGTCGGCCAGGAACCGGGCAGCGTCAGTGGTGATGTCGATGCGCACCACACCGACGGTAAGCCGTCACACCCGCGAACGCATTCGAATTATGAGGTGTCTCAGGTTGTTTCGGGGATGTCCCGATCGGTGCGCAGCTTCAATAGGATGAGTCCAGCCGTACAGGCCAGGATCAGCCCGGCGACGGTGATCTCCACGTGCAGGCCCGCGATCCCGAGGCCGGCGCCGACGAGTCCGCCGACGAAGAACAACCAGCCCATGATCCGCGCGACCACCGCGAGGGTGCGGTTGCCGGGCGGTGTCGACGAAAGATGCCCGACGGTGGCCGAATCGGTGTTCGCCGCCGCGGTTTCCAGCCGGGGTGTCGAGAGTGCTCCCATGAGATTCTCCTCGATGACGCCGATCAGATACTTGCGCCGCGCGACCTCGCGCGTCAGGGGTAACGTTGCCGGACGTCTCATGCGTAACTTTGCTCACACACGCTACGACTCGGCGACGTCGAACGCGCGCGACACGTCCCCACGACACGCTGAATTGATCAATCCGATATCTGGACCACTAACGTTTAAAATGCGCTCTTTTGCCCGACCTGCACTACTGTGAGGCGATCTCGAAGCCGACGAGGAGTAACAGGCGATGGATAACAGCAGGGCCAAGTTCGTGGGTCCGGCAGTCGCTGTTGGCGCGGTGTCGCTCGGACTGATCATCATCGGTGCGTGCGGTGTCGGGCAGCAGGATGTCTACGTGCCGGCGCCGCCGTTGAGCGCGGATCTGGCCGCCGCCCCCGCGCGGTCGGCGGACGAGCCCACCTCGACGACAGCGCACATCCCGATCCCGCCGTCGCCCAGCTGGCGGATCGCGCCGTACATGTCGCCGCGGAAGCCGTTCAGCCTCAGTTCCACCGAGACCTCGCCGTCGGAGACGCCACCGCCCGAGGGCGAACCGGCGCCCGAATCCCGCCCGGCCGAGGCGACGACCGAATCCCGGCCCGCCGAGACGACGACGCGCCCGCCGGAGACCACCGAAGACGAGCCGACAACCACCCGGCCGCAGATCCCCACCCGGCAGAACCCCACCCGCACCGTCACCCCGCCCCGCGTGGGCGATGACGAAGCGTCCGAGGACTATCCGCCGACCCACGCCTTCGACCGCGCGACCCCGACCACTGTCGTCCCGGCCGACACCGGCGCCACCCCGACCACGGTGACAACCACCGAGGCGGCGACGACCATTGCAACCCCGGCCCCCACCACCGCCGAGGGCTGACACAACGATGGTGCGCACCCGAACCCCGGGCACGCACCATCATCGACGAAGCTACAGCTCGACCAGGTCGTACTCGCCGATCCGGTCGGCCAGTTCCCGCCGATGTTCCAGCGCCCCACCGAGTGTCTGCCCGATCGCGGTCAACCGGGCGACATAGTGGCTCACCGGGTACTCCGCGGTGACGCCGATGCCACCGTGCATCTGGATCGCCTCCTGGCCGATGTGCTCGGCCGACTTCCCCACCTGCAACCGCGCCCGTGACGCGACGACCGGATCGTTGCCGCCGTCGGCCAGCGCCGCCGTCGCGTACAGGCTCATGCTGCGGGCCAGTTCCAGCGAGACGTAGCAGTCCGCCGCGCGCTGGGTGAGCACCTGGAACTTCGACAGCGTGACCCCGAACTGCTTGCGGGTCTTGAGGTATTCGGTGGTGAGCGTGAGCGCGACCTCCATCGCCCCGACCGACTCCGCGCACAGTGCCGCCTGCGCGTAGCCCTGGGTCAGGGCGATCTGCTCGGCGGCGTCGACGGCGTCACCGAGCAGTTGGCCCGCCGCGTTGTCGAAGTCGAACTGGGCGGCGCGACGACCGTCGAAGGTGCGGTACGACCGTCGTTGCACGCCATCCTGATTCGGGTCGACCAGGAACAGCCCGGTCCCGCCGCCGGGCAGCAGTGCGCTGACGATCACCTCGTCGGCCACATCACCGCGCAGCACCGGATTCTTCACACCGGTCAGCGCGTAGTTGTCGCCCTGGGCCACCGCGGTGGTGGTGAGCTCCGTGGACGGCCACCGCAGGCCGGGCTCGGCGTGCGCGAAGGCGAGCAGGATGGTTCCCTCCGCCAGCGCGGGCAAGAGCCGTTGACGCTGCTCGGCACTGCCTGCCAGCCGCAGCAGTTCGGCCGGGATCACCACCGAGTCGAGCACCGGTTCCGGGGCCAGCGCGCGACCGAGCTCCTCCTGCACCAGCATCGCCTCGACCGGGCCCGCCCCGACGCCACCGTCCTCCTCGGGAATGGTCAGCCCGAGCACCCCGAGGTCGGCGAGTTGCTTCCAGACCGTGCGATTCCAGCCGGGGTCGGTGTCGCCGCTCTTGGTGAGGGCTTCGCCGTCGTAGAACCGGTGCAGCAGTTCGCGCACGGTGTCGCGCAGCATCGTCTGTTCTTCGGTCAGTGCGAGTTCCATGTCAGCGCCTCACAATCCGAGGATCGTGGAGGAAATGATCGAGCGCTGGACCTCGCTCGAGCCTCCGTAGATGGTCACCTTGCGGTAGTTCAGGTAGCCGGGGCCGGTGTGCTGGGCCCACGCGGGCGAGGCGATGTTGTCGGCGTCGACCGGCAGCGCGTCGGCGCCCGCGACGTCGAGCAGCAGTTCGGTGGCGGCCTGCTGCAAATCGGTGCCCTTGAGCTTCAGCACCGACGACGCCGGATTCGGCTTGCCTTCAACAGAATTGGAGACCACCCGCAACTGGGTCAGTTCCAGGGCGAGCAGTTCGTTCTCCAGCTCGGCCAGCCGCGCCGCGAACACCGGGTCGTCGAGCAGCGTGCCGCGCCCGGTCCTGGTCGCGCGGGCGTAATCCTTCGCGAGGCCGAGCTTGACCTTGGTCTTGCCGACGCCGGTGATGGAGGTGCGTTCGTTGCCGAGCAGATACTTGGCGTAGGTCCACCCCTGGTTCTCCTCGCCGACGAGCTGATCGGCGGGCACCCGGACGTTCTCGAAGAACACCTCGTTGACTTCGTAGCTGCCGTCGATCAGCTTGATCGGGCGCATGGTGACACCGGGCGACTTCACGTCGAAGAGCAGGAAGGAGATGCCCGCCTGCTTCTTCGGCGCGTTCGGGTCGGTGCGCACGAGGCAGAAGATCCAGTCGGCGTACTGGCCGAGCGTGGTCCAGATCTTCTGGCCGTTCACGATGTAGGAGTCGCCGTCGCGCACCGCCGTGGTGCGCAGCGACGCGAGGTCCGAGCCCGCGTCGGGTTCGGAAAAGCCCTGGCACCACCAGATGTCGAGCGCGGCGGTGGGCGGCAGGAAGCGCTGCTTGAGTTCCTCGGAACCGAACTGGGCGATCACCGGGCCGACCATCGAGGCGTTGAACGTGAGCGGCTCCGGTACCGAGGCCAGCTGCATCTCGTCGAGCCAGAGGTGGCGCTGCATCGGCGTCCAGTCCTTGCCGCCCCAGGCCACCGGCCAGTTCGGCACGCACAGGCCGTTGTCGTTGAGGATCTTGTTCGCGGTGACGATGTCCTCGCGGGACAGATCCTGGCCGTGCTTCACCCGATCGCGGATGTCGGCGGGGATCTCGGTCGCGTAGAAATGCCGGAGCTCGTCGCGGAAAGCGACCTCTTCCGGGGACAGGGCTAACTTCATACGGGTCTCCCAGTCACTCGTAGCCGTCGAAGAGAAACCTACCCTTCGGTAATCCTCGGTGTCGACTACATCACACACGATGGCTGTCCCAGCGGCCCCCGCCGCGCTGTCGGCGGCTCGGCGACCCGCGCGACGACCTGGTACGTTGCCAGACGAACCGGACTATCCGGCGACGAGCATCCATCGAGGAGTCACGGGTGAACGGCAGATCCATCGCAGGTAGAGCAGCGGTCGTCACCGCCGCGAGCATCGGCGCGCTGGCCCTGCTGGCCCCGAGCGCGATCGCGTCGCCCACCGACGACGCGATCGGCCACCTCACCCACCTCGCCGGCGAGGACACCACGGCGAAGGCCGGTGTCGGCGCGATCGCGAGCTTCACCGGCATCGTCGGCGTCGACGCCCTGCGTGACATCTCGACGCAGTTCACCCCCTTCACCTACGCGGCCCCCACCTTCGGCTGCGGCAGCAACGGCCCGATCACCACGATCATCGCCGCGGCGTCGTTCGAAGGGCCGGGCCCGCGCACCGCGACGAGCCTGACGCCGGGCGATATCCGTTTCAGCGCGAGCCCGCGCCACTCCGGCGTTCCGCTGGCCTCCGGCCTCAGCGTCGCGTGGGTCAACGTCAACAACGGTCAGAGCGGCATCGTCGGCCTCGACGACCAGACCGAGTTCAATCTGCCGTCACTGTCGAAGACGGTGCACAGCGGTGCGGGCACCGTGGTCGCCTCCATGTGGGGAACCATCGACTACGCGGGCGCCCGCTGCGTGATGACCCCGACCGTCGGCACGTTCGTCGTGCCCGATCTGCCGGTGGTGGTCCCCGAAGCCCCCGCGGCACCGCCAGCTCCCGAACCGCAGGCCGTGAGCCCGGGTTCGGGTGAATCCTCCTCGAGCGCACCGACATCGAAGGCCCCGGCGCCCGCTCCGGTCGAAACGCCCCAGCCCGCCCCGGTGCCCGCTCCCCCGGCCCCGCCCGCGGCGACCAACGTCGGCGGCTGAGCCGGGTTCAGTAGGTCCCCTGGCCGGCGGACGAATTCGCCGACCGGACAACGGCGGCCCGGTTCCGCGCGCCGGTCACCTCGACGGTCGCGTCAGCCGATCGGGCGGATGCGCAGGACCGTGCCCTCCTCGGAGCCCGCGAGCAGCGCCGACGGGTCGGACGGGTCGGCGACGACGGCCGTGAGCGGCTGAGTGGCGACGACGGTGCACGCGGTGCCGGTGTTCGGGTTGACGCGGACCAGGTGCCCGGCCAGCGTCGTGACGTACAGGGCACCGTCGCGCACAACCAGGTCATCGACGAAATCGGGCAGTGTGCCGAACGAGGTCAGGTCGGCGACAGTGGTCGCCGCGCCCGGGTGGGTACGGGACAGTCGCAGTACGCGACCGACGGGTCCACCCGCACCGACGAAGTTCGCGGTGACGTAGACCGAGTCACCCGACACCACAACACCGTTGGGTCCCTCGATGCTGACGGCCGACCACCAGTCCATGTCCTCGCTGCCGTCGCGGCGCAGGCGGTGGAGTCCGTTGCCGGTGGTCACGTACAGATTGCCGTCGGCGTCGAAGGCGGCACCGTTGGGCTGCGGGAAGCCGGTGGCGAAGGCGACGGGGTTCGGGCGCGCGGCCGCCGGGTCGAAGCGGACGATGCCGCCCGAGCCGGCCAGCGGCGAGTTACCGGTGACCACGTACAGCAGTCCGTCGGGACCGAGCCGGACGGCACCGGGCGAGGGCACGGCCACCGTGGCGGTCAGGCGCCCGTCGCGGTCGTAGCGCTGGACCTCGCCGCGCATGACCCGCGAAACCCACAGGTCACCCTGGGCGTCGATGCCGAAGTTCTCCGACCAGTCCAGCAGCGGCACACTCGACCTGATCGCGACGTCCTGGCGCGCCTGTCCGCACAGGGACAGCGGGGCGGCGCCCGCGACGGCGCCGGAACCGAGCGAGGCGCTGGTCACGACAGCCGCACCGACCACAACACGGACGACGCAACGACGGAACGACAACATCTGTAACCCTCGACTCTGTTGACCCGGTTCGACGCGCGAAGTCTAACGGCTGCGGGCCCACCGTGTGCAGCCCACGTCACCTGCGGTTCCCATCACGGGGTACCACGTACTAGTGCTGTCTCCCAGAACAATTCGATCGGCCGAACAGCGATAATCGACAGGTGCCCTATTTCGACAGCGAGCGTGGACGATTGCACTGCCGGTGCTGGTCCGTCGACCGACCGGCGGCGCGGCTGGCGCTGCTGCCGGGTACCGGTCAGCACAGCGGCCACTATCACCGCTTCGCCGCGGCGTTGCGTCCCGCCGGGATCGAGCTGTGGGCCCTCGACACCTCGGGGCAGGGACTGAGCGAGGGCGATCCCGACGCGCCGGGCACCATCGACGAGCTGACCGCCGACGCGCGGGGATTTCTCGAACTCGTCCGCGCCGATCACCCGGACCCGCCGGTGTTGATGGGGCACTCCCTCGGCGCCGTGACCGCCGTGCACCTCGCCCACGAAAACTCCGCTGACCTGGCCGGACTCATCCTGTGTGGTACTCCGCGCCGCGTCGCCGACATCGCGCCGGAGCCCGGTCTCGCGCTGCTCGCGGTGCACGGCGTGGACGACCGGCGCGCACCCGTCGATGTAATCCGGCTATGGACAGCACGGCACCGATCGGTAGATTTGCGCGAGTACGCCGACGCCGGACACGACCTGTTGCACGAACCGGTGCAGCACCGCGTGGCGGCCGATATCGCGGAGTGGGTACTCACCGCGGTGCGATGAACGACGAAGGGGGAACCGGTGCAACCGAATCGAACGGGGCTGCCGAATACGGCGGCTCTCGGCCAAGCCGTCGACGAGGGCGGGTTGTGGATCGACGGGGTGCTCGTCGCCGACGGCGCGCCCGAGCGCTGCGCGCTGCGCTACGAACGGCTGGCCGATGAGGTCGAGGCCCAGGTGCGGGCGCTCAGCGCGACCGCTGTCATCCCCGGTTTCGGTGGTCTCCCCTCGGGCGGCGCCCTGCGCACCGGTTTCGAGTCCAAGGCCACCGAGGCACTCGACGAACTGCGCGCCTACGCGAGCACCGCGCGTGACCTGGCCGCCGTGTTCCGCGCCGCCGGGGCGAACTTCCGCGAGGCCGATCAGGCACTGGCGGGCGCGGTCGCCGCGATCGAGGTTCCCGGTGATGGCGATGCGTAGCATTTCCGGCCGTACCGATGTGGACTACGTTTCCGTCGTCGAAGTCTTCGACAACCTGTCCCATGCCGACATTCACAGTGCGGTAAGGCAACTCGATCCAGCCGCACTGGCAGGCGCGGGCGAGACGTTCCTCACCACCGCCTCGGGCCTCGGCGACGGCGTCGAGATCGCACACGGTGAGATCCGTGCCGCCATCGCCGACGGCTGGCGCGGCGCGGCGGCCCAGCAGGCCGCCGACGCGGTACGCGACTTCGAGCAGGCCGGTCGGCGCATCGCCGATGTCTTGACCGCGGTCGGCGTCCGGCTCAGCCAGGCCGGTGACGCCGCCGAGTCCCTGCGCTCCGCGGTCGCGGAACCCGAGGGGGCACAGCCCGATCCGGCGGCCGCGCTCCTGGACTCCGAGCAGGCCGCGAACAACGCCACCATCACCCGCGAGGCCGAGAACGCCCGCCTCGACGCGGTGCAGGCGATGGAGACGATCTACGCCGGAGCCTTCCTGCCGACCGGGTCCGGGGTACCCGCCTTCACCGGAATCGCCACGGAGACAGGAACTGTCACCGCCGCTGCGACGGCGTCGGGTGCCGCTCTCCCGGCCGGAATTCCGCAGGCGAGCGCCGTCGTCTCGTCGGCGACGACACCGGCCACCGTCACCGCCGCCACGATGCCCGCCGCATCCGCGCCGGTCGCCGGAACTGCGGGCACCCTCTCCACCGGCAACGGCGCGCTCCCGACCAACGGGACCGCCGCGACCCCGGGCGTGGTCGCGAACGGGACGACTCCGGCGACTACCGCCCCTGCCGCGACAACAGCCCCGAACCAGCCGCCTGCCAACGCCAGCAGGGTGAGCACCACCACCCCGGCCTCGACCACGGCCTTCCCCGGCACGATGTCCGTCAGTGCCCGAACCCGTCGCGCGGGAACCTCGACTACGTCCGTACCCGCCGGCGCGACACCGCCCCCCGGCGAATCGAACGACGAGACCCACTCGGCGAACACCGCGGCCGCCGGCAACGCGACGGGAAGCGATACGGCCACGGAGGCAGCGAGCGAGGGCAGGCAGGAGCGCGATCCCTCGGTGTCCGGTGGCGAAGCCGCCACCGGGATGGGCGCGGGCGCGATCGGCGGAATGATGGGTGGGGCGATCGCCGCCGCGGATCAGACGCGGCCCTCCGGTGGTCCGCGTCCCGCCCAGGTGGCCGAGGAGCTCGAGGACGAGGAAGACGAGTTCCTGCGGTTCCTCGAGGAGGAGCCGACCTACCTCGAGCCCGCCGACGAAGTGAACGCGCTGATCGGGAAGATGGAGCCGACCAGTCCCGCGGTGCTCGGTGAGTGGACCGAACGGGAGTGAACTGGCACTTCACCCCGGACCAGTTCGCGCTGGGCTGGGCGCGCACCGACGGCGACCGGATCCCCTATCCGCTCGCCGTCCGTGCGTCCGCACGCGACACCGTCGAGCGGGCAGCCCAGCAACCCGCGCTCGACGCCTGGTGTGCTCGCACCCTCGACGCCGACCTCGCGGCCGCCCTGCGGGTGCTGGCGAAACCGGAGATCCGGGTCGAGGTCTGTGGTCACGCGCCCGCGCCGGTGCGGATGCTCGGCGCGGTCACCGCGGATGTCGCGGTTCTCGCGGTGCAGGATCCCGGTAGCGCTGCCGACCGTGGCGGTTCGGTGCACGTGCAGGTCGGTAGTACGAAACGTCTTGCCGCCCAGGTGTTCTCCCGGCTCCCCGCCCAACGCCCCGGACTCACCCCGCGCATCACGGCACCGGCGACCCGGGTCGAGGAGGACAGCCGCGACCTGGTGACCGCCCCCGTCGCCGGCCCGTCCGACGCGGCGCGCATACGCCGACTCCTCCAGCGCCCCCGCACTGGCATCGGCCAGATCCTCGTCGCGGCAGGCACCGACCCCAAGCCCTCGGGCGTGCTGTCGTGGATCGACCTCACCGGCGACGGCCGCTACCTGGTCCACGCCAGCCGCCACATCGACATCACCCCCGCCACCCCCGACACCGCCGTCGAATGGCTACGCCGCCTTCTCCGCAACGTCTGAATCAGCCGAGCTGGAGAAAACCGGCGAGGTCCGCGAGTTCTTCGGCGGTATCCGGGAGGTACTCGGTGAGCAGGGGTGAGCGGATGACGATCGCCTTCCACATAGCCCGGCACAGCGTGGCATGGATGACGGTGCGCGACAACAGCGGCCGCATCCCGAAGGGCGCGTCGGCGGGGGTCGAGGTGGTCATCGACAACAGGACCACCGCGGCTTCCCGGCCACGGAAGCGATCCGGAGTACCCACCAGCACGTCTTCGATCTTGGCGCGGGCCAGCAGCGTCCGGATCCGCGCCACCTGGGCGGCGTACGGCGCGACCACGAAGATGTCGTGTGGGTGGAGTTTGCGGGTTCCGCCGTCGGAGGTCCAGGTCTCGCCGAGCAGGATCCGGACCTGGCGCACCACTTCGCGTGCCTCGGCATCGGATTCGGTGGCACTGCCGCGGTGCTCGACGAGCACCGTGCTCACCCCGGGCGCGATCCCTGCCAGATCCCTGGTCAGCGTGATGGCCTCGTCCGCGCGCAGCCGGCCGTCGTAGCAGCAGGCCGACACGGGCTCGCAGATCGCGGGGTGCATGCGCCAGGTCCGGTCGAGGAAGTAGCCGCGTTCGACGGGCAGGGTCCCCGCGCCTGCACACAGCCATTCCAGGGCCGAGACCTGCACGGGCTCCGGATGTTTCGCCTGCGCCCTGGCCGGGACCGGATCGCCGATCAGCAGCAGGTTGCGCGCGCTCACCGCGACCGCGACGGTGTCGGCCAGTGAGCATTCGCCCGCGTCGGCGATCACCAGCAGGTCGAGCGCGCCGGGCGCGATCAGTCGTTCGTCGACGAAATCCGCCGTGGTACCACCGATCACGCACCCGTTGACAGCATTGTCCAGAAAGCGCGGGTACCGGGCGGCATCGATCGCCGACCAATCCGGACCGACCGAGGCGACGTCCTTCTTCGCCACGAGTTCGGGCAGCAGGCCCGCTTCCACGACCGCATCGAAGATCCGCTCGATCACCGCGTGCGACTGCGCCACCACCCCGATCCGCCATTTGTGGCGGGTGACGAGCCGCTCGAGCGCACGCCCGGTGATGCCGGTTTTGCCGGTACCGGGCGGCCCGTGCACGGCCAGGTACGAGGCGTCCAGTGCGCCGACCGCGTGGGCGAGGACGGCGCCCAGATCGTCGTGGGGCTGCGGCAGCGCCATCCCGTCGCGCAGCCGGGGCGCGCGACGCAGCAGCACATCGTAGACCGCGTTCTCCGGCACCCACGGCAGGCTCATCAGCAGATCCTGAGCGGTGTGCTCCAGTGCGGCCTCGATCTCGGCCTCCCCGTCGGGCGGGCCGGGAGCGATGGCGGCGGGCAGGTCGTCGTAGGGCGGGCAGCCTGCCGGGAGCAGTTCTTCCAGCCGGACGGTGTCGTCGAAATTAGGGTCGACGGCGCACCCGAGCACGGTGGCGGTGGCGGTGGCGCGGCGGCCGAGCGTCTGGGTCATGCCCGCCGCGGCGGCACCGTCGTAGATGGTGACCATCTGGGTGCCCGGGGTGAGCGTCGCGCCCGTGCCCAACCTGCCGGTGAGCGTCAGGTAGCGGCGCATCGTCGGAAGTTGCGGCGTGCGATGCCATTTGGTGTCGACGGTGCCCCATTCGACGACGAGCACACCCGGTGCGTCGGCCCAGTCGCCGACCGGATGGCCGAGCCGATCGATGTGGGCCCACCAGCGCGGCTGCCGTTCACGCCGGTGATAGCCCAGGACCGCGGCCGTCAGGGCGGCGGCGCGCGCCGAATCCCCCTGCGCGTCCGCGGCGAACTCGCTCAGCGCCGCTTCCAGCGAGCCGGGGTGCAGCGAGGGCGGCACGTCGGATTCCGCCACGGCGAACCGGGTGCCCGGCACCGCGATTCCCGCGTCGGCCGCGCGGTCGAGCAGCCAGTCGCGGATGCCGAGAACCGTCGCCGCCCGACCCGGCGTATCCGGCAGCAGCGCGGCGAGTCCCGTTGCGTCATAGGACTGTTCGCCGATCAGCAGCGCCGTGCGCACGATCGGCGCCAGGTCGACCAGCGCGCCCTCGGCCAACAGCTCGTCCAGCAGATCGGCACCGGTGCCGAGCCTGCCCGCCCCATCGAGCAGTGCCGTGCGAATATCCGAACCGTAGTGGTACACGCGCACATCCGGATCCGCCGCCCGATGCTCGGCGATGATCTCCAGCAACTCCTCGAGCACTCCCCCGTCCTGCGTCGACGGGCCCGCGTGTTCGAGGCCGAGAGAGCTGCGCGGCACCGCGTCGACACCGGTCTGGCGCGGATCGGCGGCAAGCGGATCCGCCGGGTCGTCGCCGATGGCCGCGTCGTCACCGATGACTATGCGCCCGAACGAGATGGTGTCCGCTTCGGCCGGATCGGCGCTGGGGTAGCCCGCCGCGTTCGCGGGTTCGACGCCGCCGGGCCCGAAGACCACGGCGTTGGTGTCCATCGGACCGACGGGCATACGCGGCCGGTAACCGACGCTGTTCGGCTGCTCCACACCGGCAACGACCGGCCGGAAGACGATGGTGGTGGCGTCGGCGAGTTCGAGGCCGGTCATGGCGCCGTGCCGGTCCAGGTCGATGACCAGGGCGAGGTCGCCGGGGCGCGGTGCGGGCAGGGCCCCGAGCGCGGTGGCGTCGCGCAGGGTGAAGGCCGGGCGGCCGGTGCGTTCGCGGACGAGCTGGATATCGGCTTGTTTACGCAGGGCCGCCAGCGTGCGCGGAGCCAGTCCTGGGACAGGAGTGGCGGTGGTGGCGAGACGATCGATCGTGAGCACGCCGGCCTCACGCAGCCTGGCCCGCTGGGTGGGTCGGATCCCCGCGACCAGCAGCAGGTCTCGCGCATTCGCCGCCGCGGCACGGCAGCTCGGGCACCGCCCGCAGGCCAGATAGCGCGGGTCACCCCACTGGACCGGCAGCAATTCCGCCAGCTTGTCCTCGATGATGTGCTCCACGCGAGCTCGCCGCGCCGAATACACCGGAGCCAGTTCCGCGCTCACTTCGCGCCGCACACCCTCGGCGGTCCACAGATACGCGCGGGGATCGACTCCGATCCCCGCGTCGGCGAGTGCCTGCGCGCACGCCGCGAATTCCAGGCGCGCACTCAGCAATTCACGAGCCGGATCGACCTTGATCGCCTGCACCGACGCCGCGACGCGCTCGAAAGGCGTCCGGCCCGCGGCCAATTCGCGTCGCAGCACCCGGCTGTCGGCAGGAGATACCGCGCCGGCGAAACTACTGAATTCCTCGTCCGCCGATGCCGAATCGCGTGCCGGCAGAGGCGTTCCCGCCGGACCTGGCGACACCGCAGCGTCCTCGACGTGCGACCACGCCGACGGCGCGTTCCCGCGACCGTCGCCATGATGCGGCGCACCGGGAACGCCCACCGAATACTCACCGAGCCCGCTGTGCACGGTGTAACCAGCGCGACCACGGACCAGAAGGTCGGCACCACAGGCGAATCGACCGTCGAAGAACACCGCGCCGTAGATCGCCTCGGCGCCGGAACTCAGCGCTCGCGCGGTGTGCTCCGCGGCGGCGGTCAGCGCCGCGATCCGGGCCGTCGCGTCGCCACCGAGCACCTCGGGCGACGGGATCCGGACCAGCCTGTCACCGAAGTGGGCGACCAGTTCGGCGGACGGTTCGGCCGTGCGCACCAGCGGGGCTGTCGTGTCGGGAACCCCGGGCAGATTGCCGAGAGCGGCGTCGATTCCGCGCAACACCGCGAACTCACAGTTCGCCGCGCGCGCGAGATCGCCGACGGCACCGACCACCCGATCACCGGACACGAACAAGCGCGGCCCTCCTGTGTTCACGCACACCCGACGCCCATCACCTTAACCAGCGCTGCGAGCGACCAGGGCACTACCCACGGACAGGACGAACGCGCCTGACCTCGGCCCTGGTGCGCACGAGCGGACTAGGTGCGCGGCTTACGCCGTTCGGTGCGCGGACGTGCCTCGCGGTCGCGGCGCGGGCCGCGAGCGTTCAAACGCTGCGCCGGTGCGCCCTGGTCGGGCGTCAGCTGGATCAGCACACCGCTGATCCTGGTGCGCCGCAAGGCTTCCAGCGTTTCGTTGGGCAGGTTGGCAGGCAGCTCGACGAGGCTGTAGTCGGGCCGGATGCTGATGTGACCGAAGTCGCTGCGACGCAGGCCGCCCTCGTTGGCGATGGCGCCGACGATCGCGCCGGGCACCACGCGGTGCCGCTTGCCGACACTGATCCGGTAGGTGGCGAGTTCTTCGCCGTTCTCCCGGTTGAACGACGGCGGACGCGGGGCGCGGTCCTCGTCGTCGTAGCGGCGCGGTGCGCGCTCACGGTCGCGGTCGTAGTCACGCTCGCGGCGCGGGGCGGGCTCCGGCTCGGGCGACATGAAGAAGTTGTCGCCGTCGTAGCCGCCCACGGCCAGTGCCGCGGCGATGTCGGCGAGCGGGGTGTTGTGCTCGGCCTCGTAGTCCTCGATCAGCTTGCGGAACAGCGCGATGTTGTCCGAGGCCAGGTTCTCGGTGATCGAGTCACCGAACTTGGAGGCACGCGTGGCGTTCACGTCGTCGACGCTCGGCAACTGCATCTCGGTGAGCGCGCTCTTGGTGGCCCGCTCGATCGACTTGAGCAGGTGACGCTCGCGCGGGGCCACGAACAGCAGCGCCTCGCCCGAACGGCCGGCCCGGCCGGTGCGGCCGATGCGGTGCACGTAGGACTCGGTGTCGTGCGGGATGTCGTAGTTGACGACATGGGAGATGCGGTCCACGTCGAGACCACGCGCGGCGACATCGGTGGCGACCAGGATATCGATGCCACCCGCCTTCAGCTGGCCGATGGTGCGTTCGCGCTGGTTCTGCGCGATGTCACCGTTGATCGCGGCGGCGGAGAAACCACGCGAGCGTAGCTTCTCGGCCAGCTCTTCGGTGGCCTGCTTGGTGCGCACGAAGATGATCATCGCCTCGAAGGTTTCGACCTCGAGCACGCGAGTGAGGGCATCGAGCTTGCGCTGATGCGACACCTGCACATAACGCTGGGTGATGTTGGAGCTGGTCTGCGTCGTGGACTTGACCGTGATCTCGACCGGATCGTTGAGGTACTGCTTGGAGATCTTGCGGATCACACCCGGCATGGTGGCCGAGAACAGCGCGACCTGCTTGTCCTTGGGGGTGTCACGCAGGATGCGCTCGACGTCTTCCTGGAAGCCCATCTTGAGCATCTCGTCGGCCTCGTCGAGCACCAGGTAGCGCAGCTGCGAAAGGTCCAGCGTGCCCTTCTCCAGGTGATCGATCACGCGGCCGGGCGTACCGACCACGACGTGCGCGCCACGGCGCAGACCCGACAGCTGCACGCCGTAGCTCTGCCCGCCGTAGATCGGCAGCACGTGCAGACCCGGGATGTGCGAGGAGTATTTGCCGAACGCCTCGGCGACCTGGATCGCGAGCTCACGAGTCGGCGCGAGCACCAGGGCGCTCGGCTTGCGCTGCGCGGTGTCCAGGTTCATCAGGATCGGGATCGCGAATGCCGCGGTTTTGCCGGTGCCCGTCTGCGCGAGGCCCACCACGTCGGCGCCGGAGAGCAGCGGGGGAATCGTCGCCGCCTGAATCGGGGACGGCGACTCGTAGCCCACATCGGCGATGGCCCGCAGCACGCGGTCATCGATCCCGAGATCGGCGAAAGTCGGGCCGGTGTCGTTCCTGTCGTTGTCGGCAGGAACGCTGTCGACCTCATTTGTACTCATTGACCACGAGTTTACTGCCTGGCGGTAGCTGCCCCAACCACCAGGTGAATACGGTGAGACCTATGCAACTGCGCGACGGGTCAGCACATCAGGAACTTCAGCCGGTGACAGTAGGGATCGCGGTGGTCCAATTCGCCCCCGGAACCGATCCCGAAACCAATCTGTCGACCCTGCGAGAACACGTGCGGACGGCGGCCGCAGCGGGTGCGCGCGTGGTGCTCGCGCCCGAATACTCGATGTTCGCTGTGACTCGGCTCGATGAGCGGGTGGTGGCGATCGCGCAACCGCTCGACGGTCCGTTCACCAGTGGACTCGCGGCGCTCGCCGCCGAATTCGGCGTATTCCTGGTTGCCGGTGTGGTGGAGTTGCCGTCACCGGGGGCGACCCGGATCAGTAATACCCTCGTCGCGCACGGGCCCGACGGCGCGCGCGTCGCGGTGTATCGCAAGGTGCATCTCTACGACGCGTTCGGTCATCTGGAATCGGATGTGGTGGCAGCGGGGCCGCTCGTCGCGCCTGCGACTTTCGCGGTCGACGGTGTGGTATTCGGCATGCAGACCTGTTTCGATCTGCGATTTCCGGAAGGGTGTCGGCGTGTCGCGGCGGCGGGCGCACACGTGTTGCTGCTGCCCGCGCAGTGGATTCCGGGACCGGCCAAGGTCGACCAGTGGACGACGCTGCTGCGGGCACGCGCCATCGAGAACACGGTGTACGTGGCCGCGGCCGATCAGTGCGCGCCACGCGGCGCGGGTTCGTCGATGATCATCGACCCGGCGGGCACGGTGCTGGCCGAACTGGGCGATGAACCGGGCGTGGCCTCGGCAACGGTCGACACGGCGCATCTGGCCAGGGTGCGCACCGCCAATCCCAGCCTGTCGCTGCGACGGTTCACCATTTCCGAGGCGTCCGGAGCGGAGTAGCGTTCGAGGCGATGGTGTACCCGGATCGGGCAGCGGCGGGCCGCGCTCTCGGCACGGCCCTCGAACACCTGCGGACCACCCGTCCACTGGTGCTCGGGTTGCCACGCGGGGGTGTGCCGGTGGCGGCGGCGGTGAGCGCGGCGATCGGCGGGGAACTCGATGTCCTGCTGGTCCGCAAGCTGGGGCTGCCGTCGCAGCCGGAGCTGGCGATGGGGGCGCTCGGGGAGAGCGGACTGCTGGTCCTCAATCGTGACGTCGTCGACCACAGCCGGGTGAGCGCCGAGGCGTTCGACGAGGTGGAACTGGCCGAGCGGGCCGAACTACGCCGTCGGCAGGCGGTCCTGCGGGTCGGCGACTCGATTCCCCTGGCGCGGCGCACGGTGGTGATCGTCGATGACGGGATCGCGACCGGGGCCACGATGGTGGCCGCGTGCCGGGTGGCGCGGGCGCAGCGGCCGGATCTGCTGGTGGTGGCCGTGCCGGTGTCCGCGCCCGAGGCGGCGCGGCGGGTCGAGCGCGAATGTGACGAGCTCGTCTGCCTGTGGACGCCCACCGACCTGGGTGGAGTCGGCATGGCGTACAGCGACTTTCACCAGCTCGACGATGACGAGGTCATCGCGCTCCTGCGCTGAGACGCCTGTCGACCTCAGCCGAAGCACTGACCTTCGCCGCGGTAGGTGGGAACCGTCGTGCGGGTGCCCGCCTCGTCGACCAGATGGAGCTCGGCGAAGCGTTCGCACAGTTCGCCCGCCTTGGCATGGCGGAACCAGACGCGATCACCGATCTCGAGTTCGGCGCCACCGGCCAGGGGCGTCTGGACCTCGCCCGCGCCTTCGGAGCCGAGCAGCTTCAGCCCCGCGGGCCACACGGGGACCGGGACGCGGCTCGGACCCGCGGGGCCCGACGCGATGTAGCCGCCCGCGAAGACGGTCGCGATGGTCGGTGCGGGTTTGCGCAGGACCGGGGTGGCGAAGAACAGCGCGGGGCGGGGCGTGAACGAGCGGTAGTGGTCGAACAGGGTCGGCACGTAGAGGCCGGAACCGGCGGTCACCTCGGTGACATCGGGATCGGTGATCGAGACTTCGATCGAACCGGTGCCACCGCTGTTGACGATCTCCAGCGGGCCCGTCACCGCCCGGACAGCATCGACCACCAGGGTACGGCGGCGCCCGATTTCGAGTGCGGACAGACGTTTCACCACGCGCACCGCGGGGTTGCTGTCGGGCAGTCCGGCGATCTGCGACTCGTAGGTCATCACACCGACCACATCGAACCCGCGCCGCAGCGCTTCGGCGGCCAGCGCGGCGGCGTCCTCGGGGCTGCGCACGGGCGAGCGCCGGGCACCCAGGTGCAGCGGGCCGATCCGCAGAGCCGCGTCGACGTCGAGGCAGACGCGGGGGTGGACCAGGTCGGTGCCGAGCGCGGCCCGGGTGAGTTCGAGCTGGGCGACATCGTCGATCATCAGCGTGATCGCCTCGAGCAGGGCCGGGGCGGCAGCCAGTTCGGCCAGCGCGGCACGGTCGAGAACCGGGTACCCGAGCAGCACGTCGCGGGCGCCGAGGCGGACCAGCCAGATGGCCTCACGCAGCGAGTACGCCATGATCCCGGCGAAGCCGTCGCGGGCGGTCAGTCCGTCGCCGAGTACACGCTCGAGCACCGCCCGGCAGCGCACGGATTTACTCGCCACCCGCACCGCGATGCCGTTCGCGCGCCGGACCAGGTCGGCGGCGTTGCGGTCGAGCGCGGTCAGGTCGACGGCGGCCAGCGGCGGGTCGAGCTCCGCGGTCGCCGCGTGCAGATGATGCAGCGATGTCGTCGGTGTCACACGACTACTGAACCACCTATTTGGTCAGTCGTCCAGCATTGCGCGTCAGCTTTCGACCGCCTTCAGCGTCAGGCAGCCGACCAGGTCGTCGATCACCACGAGGATCGTCTCGTCGTTGCCGTCGGCCAGCCAGCGCAGCACCGCGCCGTGGAACACCGAGACGAGGTAGCCCGCCACCGAGTCGACCGGCTCCAGCCACTGCGTGCCGGACAGGCGCGCGCACATCCCGAGGAAGTCCGCGGCCTCGTCGTCCATCTCGCGGAACATCGCGACGGCGGTCGGGTCGCCGATGGTGTCACCGGTGGGCGCCCACCGCAGACGCAAGGTCTGCAACGCGGCTTCATAGGCGGCGATTCGCCGGGCAGGCGCGGCCTTCACCAACGGCCAGTAGGTGCTGAGCCCGGCATGTAAGAACACCCGCAGCGCCCGAACGCCGGTAGCGTCCGAACTGGCGGCGGCTTGTTCGACGGCATCACATACGGCGGGCCGTAGCGAAATTTCAGTTAGTTCACGGCTGGCGCTCAACGACGACTCCTCGGCAACAAATATCGCTGCCCGCGGCGATGCGAGCTTGGTGGTCACCGAGCTCGATCTTAGAAGGTTTTCAGGATTCACGAACTGGTTCAGCCATCCTTTTCAGACTGAAAGATTGTTTTGTTATCCGAATGCGACCTTTTGTAAAACCGACCATACGGCCTCAATTTGTCGCATTCCTGGATATCCGACACCCCCGCGCCGGAATCCGCGCACCTGGTCGATTGTACAAGTAGGCCCTGGTCAGCTCCGTGGGTGTGAGCGACGACGCTCCGGAGGTGTGTGCGACGGCACAGTGGCACCCACCGGAACGGACGCAACACATCCGGTGACCGATCCGCGAACTCGGCGCGGCGGCGACGGAGTCGCCGATAACCTGGTCAGGTGACTCTTTCGCCTCCTGCCGACCAGTTCGCTCTCAGCGGCACCTTCAATTTCCGCGATGTGGGCGGCCTTCGTACCGCCGACGGCACCACCGTTCGCCCCGGCGTCCTGCTGCGGTCGGCCCAGCTGAGCGGTCTCGACGACAAGGGGCACGACACCCTGCGTGAATTGCGGGTCACCGATGTGCACGATCTGCGCGGCATCGTGGAGATCGACCACATCGGCCACGACACCCTGCCCGGCGACGTACGGCTGCACGTGACGCCGTTCGATTCGCGGATGGAAGAGGCGCCGCCGCACGAGGCGAAGACCGTCTCGGCGTTCGCGCACATGATCGAGGTCTACCGCGCCTTCCCGACGCTGCCCGAGGCGCACACCGCGATCGCCGAGCTGGCCGGCTCGGTCGTGCGTGGCGACGGCGCGGTGCTGGTGCACTGCGCGGCGGGCAAAGACCGCACCGGCTGGGCCGTGGCCACGCTGTTGCGCGCGGTCGGCGTCACCGAGGAGGACGTGTATACCGACTTCCTGGCCAGCAACGCGGCGGTCGAACCGCTGCGCAGGCTGCTGGAACCGAAGATCGGCAACGGCGACGCGCTCTCCGACGACCTGCTCGGCGTCCGCGAGGAATACCTGCGCACCGCCGACGCCAGCGTCCGCGAGACCCACGGCGACATCGAGACCTACCTCACCACGGTCGGCCTCACCGGCGACCTCCGCGATGCCCTGCGGGCGCGCCTGCTCTGACCCGCCCGGATCAGAGCCCGCTGACGCGACGGCTCGGGTCCACCCGAACCAGTCCGTCGGCATCGATGCTCACGAAATCGCCCGTGTGGAACCAGCTTCCGCTGAACCGGGCGGCCGAGGCGTCGGGGTTGTTCCAGTAGCGGCGGCTGACATTCGGTCCGCGACACAGCAATTCGCCGTGGCCGGTGCCTGCCTGCGGGCCGGCCAGGGCCAATTCGGTTCCGCCGAAGGCGAATCCGAGGGCCGATCCGGCGTCGACAAGCTCGGTGTCGTCGACCACGAGGCCGATTCCGCTGGTCTCGGTGGCCCCCCAGACCGACCACTGCTTGGCCGCGGGGAACAGCCCGCGCAACGCGGCGGTGAGGGTGGCGGGGGCCGCCGCGGCGGCGCGTTCGGAGCGGTGACAGGCCTTGCTGATCCGGCGTACACCGGCGCCGGCACGGCGGGCGACGAGTTCGGGTACCAGCCCGGCGAGGATCCGCGGCGTCCCCGAGACGGTGTCGATCCGCTCCCGCACCAGCACGTCGGCGAGACTGCGCGCACCCGGCGCGAGCACGACTGTGCCACCCACCGCGAAGGTGGGCAGCAGCTGATCCACGCACCCGCTGGCATGGGCGAGCGGCAGCAACACCAGATTGCGCAACCCGTCGGCGGGCAGCCCGAGCGCGCCGACCACCGACGACACCGCCGACAGCAGGTTCTCGTTGGACAACTCCACACCCGCGGGCATGGACCGACGGGTGCCGGTGTAGCAGAGCAGCGCCGGATCATCCAGGGCCGCACCGTCATCGATGTAGGCGGTGCTGTCGGGCAGCGGGCCGTCGGGGCCGAGGACGAAATCGGCTCTGCTGTCGGCGATCACGCGGTCGGCGATCACGGCGGGCAGGGCGTCGGGCACCAGCACCGGTACCGCACCCGAGAGCAACGCGCCGAGAAACGCCTGCACCCAGCGCGCGCTGGTCGGCATGTGCACCGCGACCCGATCGCCGTAGCCGATGCCGTGGCCCTGCAGGCCGCCCGCGATCCGCGAAGCGCTGTGCCAGAGTTCGCGGTAGGTCAGCCGCGGCCCGCCGACCTCGACGACCGCCTCCCGATTCGTGAACGAGTGCACGCGCAGGTCCAGCAGTTCGGTGAGGGCCGGGCTGAGGTCGCCGTAGCGCAGCACGCCGTCGGAGCCCCGCCGCAGCTGCGTTGCCGCGCTGGTGGCGGGGAACTCGAAGACGGCCGCGCCCGGTTCGTGCTCGCCATGACCCATCCGGACCTCCGTACGTCGATACAGCCGCACCTGTGACTATATGACGTGGATCACATCGCTGTCAGGCAGTCGGCGCGCTCATTCGCCGCGATAGGTCGCCTTACCCGGTCCGATATCGAGAAAGCTGCGGACCGCGCCGCGCAGGTCCGCGGTGGCGAACAGCTCGCCCGAGACCTCCGGCGTCACCGAATCAGCGTGTGCCACACCGCCGGAACGCCACGCCTCGATGATCTGCTTGGTCGCCGCGTGCGCGCGTGTCGGGCCGTCGGCGAGACGGGTGACCAGCGCGCGAGCCTCGGTCTCCAGATCCTCGTGGACCGCGTTGACCACGCCCCACTCGGCCATCGTCGCGGCAGGGTAGAGGTCGCCGGTCATCACGAACTCGCGGGCGCGGCCCGAACCCGCCCGCTCGGCGAGCCGCTGCGGCCCGCCCATCGACGGCGTGAGCCCCACCACGGTCTCCACCAGCCCGAACTTCGCCTTCGGCGCGGCCAGGATGATGTCGCAGGCCAGCGAGATCTCGAAGGCGGCGGTCAGGGTCAGCCCGTGCGCGGCGAACACCACCGGACACGGCAGCGCTTCCAGGGGGTGGATGATCTGCTCGAACAGCTCACGCCACAGCTGCGCGCCCTCCTCGACGGTTCGGCCGTCGAAGATGTTCACGTCGACTCCGCCCGAGACGACCTTTCCCTCGGCCCTGATCAGCAATGCCCGCGGCGGCAGCCGGCGCACCGCGGCGATATCGGCGATCAGCGACGCGATGAGTGTGCGATCGAACAGGTTCAGCGGCGGGTGGTCGAGGGTGATCGTCGCGAACTCGGCGCCGGCTTCGGTGAAATCGCGGATGAGTCGGGTTGGCTGGTTTTCACTCATCGGGTCAGCGTAGAACCCGGGCCCGCGGCCGACAGCGTCAGTCGGACCGGCCGACCGGAATCGGTCGCGCACGTCACGGAACCGCGGGCTGTCGGTGGTCGTTGGCATGATGAGCTCTGGGGCGCGCAAGTGCCCTACAGTTCGACTCGTTGGGGCGAAGAGGAGGACGACGCCGTGTTCAAGAACGCGATCGAAAAAGCCGTGGTCGATGTGCTCGACACCGGATCGAAGCTGCAGGCGCCGGCCGTACGCCGCTATGTCGAGTTCCTGCGTGAGCGTCATCCCGGGGAGAGTCCGGCCCAGATCGTGACACGGCTCGAAAAGCAGTATCTGCTCGCCGTCACCGGCAGTGGCGCCGCGGTCGGCGCCACCGCGGCGGTGCCCGGGGTAGGCACGATCGCCGCGCTCGGGGCCGTGAGCGCCGAGACCGTGTTCTTCATGGAGGCGTCGGCGCTGTTCACCCTGGCCCAGGCCGCGGTGCACGGCATCGAGCCCGAGAACAAGGAAGCCCGGCGCGCGCTGGTGCTCGCGGTCGTGCTCGGTGACGCCGGAATGGCGATCGTGCAGAAGGGGCTGAGCACCCAGTCGAAGAACTGGGCGGGCGCGCTGGCAGGCAAGGTTCCCGGCCTCGGCGGGATCAACAGCAAACTGCTGCAACAGTTCATGAAGCGCTTCATCACCAAGCGCGCCGCGCTGATGGCGGGCAAAGTGCTGCCCGCCGGCATCGGCGCCGCCATCGGTGGCGCGGGCAACCGGGCGCTGGGCAAGGTCACCATCGAGAACGCGCACAAGGCTTTCGGCCCCGCGCCGGCGATGTGGCCCACTCCGCTGCACAACGTGATCGACGCCGATCCGCTGCCCGCGATCGGCACCGGCAAGGTGAACAAGAAGTGAGCAGGAGCCGCGGCGGTGACGCTGTGCTGGTGCGTGGCGTCGGCAAACAGTTCGGTCCGGTGAGCGCGGTCCACGAGATCGACTTCACCGTCCCGGCGGGGTCGGTCACCGCGCTCGTCGGTCCCGCGGGGGCAGGCAAGTCGACGGTGCTGCGGATGGTGCTGGGACTCCAGCAGCCGACCACCGGCGATATCGAGGGCCCCGGCCACGGTCCCGCCGCGGTCGGGGCGGTACTGAGTCCCCGTGGGCTGCATCCGGCACGCACCGTGCGCGAGCAGCTGCGGTGCTACGCGCCGGTCGCGGGCGCGTCCCGTCGCCGGGTCGCGGCGGTGCTCGACGAGACCGGGCTCACCGCTGTCGCCGAAACCGTGGTGGCGCAGCTGCATCCGGGTCAGCAGACGCGTCTGGCCCTGGCCATGGCGTTGCTGGCCGATCCCCCGCTGCTGGTGCTCGACGATCTGTTCGCGGGTGCGAACGGCATCGAACGCGGCTGGCTGCACGAGCTGCTGCGCCGCCAGGTGAACCGCGGCGGCACCGTGCTGGTGAGTTCGGACGCACTGGCCGATGTGGTGGCGAGCGCCGATCAACTCGTGGTGCTCAGCGAAGGCACTGTCGTCTGGCAGGGCGCACCGGCCAAGCTGCGCCGCGGCCATCCCGACCGGCTCGTCGTCGCCGCGTCCCCGTCCATCGCACTGGCGACCGCGCTGGCGGGACGGGGCTTCACCGACGCGGTGATGCGCCCCGACGGCCGGCTGGCCGTCGCCGAGGCGGACGAGGCCACCATCCGTGCCGTCGCGGAGCTCGCGCAGGTCCGGATCGGCAGCATCGTGGCCGACCCCATCCACCCCGACCGGGTGCTCGCCTCGCTCACCAAACCCCGCCGTCACCGGCACACCGTGCCCACGCCGAATCCCGCCGCGTACGCCCCGGCGCCGACCTCGTATGGGATGCCCCGATGACCACCTCCGTGCTGCCCGCCGATCTCGTTCCCGGTATCGATACCGAGGCGCGCAAGATCGTCGCGCTGCGGCAGACCCGGCTACTGCTGGCCGCGCCGATCGCGCTGGCACTGGTCGGGACGCTGATCACCGCGATCATGTCCGGGCCGGCCGATCCGAAGGGTCAGCCCGCGACCGGCGCCGCCACGGTCGGGCTCTACCTCGGGATGATCGCGGTCTTCGTGGTCGCCGCACTGCTCGGCATCGCCGCCACCGGAGGTGAGTACCGGCACAAGACCATGGCGCTGAGCGTGCTGTTCGCGCCCGATCGCGACCGGTTGGCCATCGTGAAATACCTCGCCACCGCCGCGTTCGCCTTCGCTGTCGCGCTGGCCGCCGAGCTGGTGAGCTTCCTGGTGCTGCTCGTCGCGGCGCGCGGAAAATTCGCACTCGGCTGGCAGCTGATCGAGGTGCTCGCCGCCGGTCTGCTGGTCGCCATGTGCTGGGCGGTGCTCGGCGCCGGAATCGGGCTGCTGCTGCGCACCTTCAGCGGCGCGGTGTGGCTGGTGCTCGGCTGGGCGTTCGCGCTCGAACCGCTGATCTGGGTGGTGGCCAAGGGTTTCGGCGCGGGCGGATTCGCCGCGCTGCTGCCCGTCTCGGCCACGGTGGCCGGAGTGAGCGCGGGCTCGTTCGACGAGGCCGAGGTCTTCGCACCGACACCGGCGGCCCTGGTGGTCCTGCTGCTGTGGACCGCAGCGGTCGGCGCCGCGGGGTGGTGGGACCTGCGCAACCGAGACCTGTAGTGCCCGCGACCGCGGGTTCGTCGGGCTGGATCCGCAGGCTCTGGCGGCTGTGCCTGGAACATCCGCGGCTGCTGGCGGGCATCGTGGTCTCGGTGCTGGCGGGTGCGGCCGTCGCGATCGCCGCACCGCTGGCCACCAAACGCGCGGTCGACGCCGCACAGGTGGGCGACACCGCGGTGATCGGCAGCGCCGCCGCTCTGCTCGCCGGGCTGGCCGTGACCCGGTTCGTCGTCACGTTCGCGCGCAGGCTCTGGGCGGGCAAACTGTCGCTGGAAGCGCAACACAGCCTGCGGATTTCGCTGCTCGCCGCCCTCCAGCGGCTCGACGGCGCGGGTCAGGACGCGATCCGCACCGGACAGGTGGTGTCGCGCTCCATCACCGATCTGCAACTGGTGCAGGGACTGCTGGCGATGGTGCCGTGGTCGGGACTGGCCGTGTTGCAGTTCGTGCTGTCGGCGGTGGTGATGGTGTGGCTGAGTCCGCCGCTGGCGCTGGCCGCGCTGCTGGTCGCGCCCGCGATGGCATTGATCGTGTTGCGGATGCGGCCCCGGCTCTACGCGGCGACCTGGTCGGCCCAGCAGCGCGCGGCCGACCTCGCCGAACACGTCGAACAGACGGTGACCGGAGTCCGGGTGGTGAAGGGATTCGGGCAGGAATCCCGGATGGTCGACATCCTCGAAGACCACGGTCGGCTGCTGTTCGCCGAACGGATGCGCGCCGCGCGGATCAATGCCAGGTTCGCGCCGGTGGTGTCGGCGCTGCCCCAGGCCGGGCTGGTCGCGGTGATCATCGTGGGCGGGGTGCTCGCCGCACACGGCGCGATCGGCATCGGCACCTTCCTCGCGTTCACCGCCTACCTCGCCACCATGACGTCCTCGGCCCGCACGATCACCTCGGTGGTGATCATGGCTCAGCTCACCAAGGCCGCCGTCGATCGGGTCTTCGGGGTGATCGACGCGGCGCCGATACTCGTCGATCCAGCGGACCCCACCGAGCTGCCGCCGGGACCACTCGGGATCGAATTCGATGCTGTCGGTTTCGGTTTCGAACCGGATCAACCGGTGTTGCAGGAACTCGATCTCACCGTGCGCCCCGGCGAGACGGTGGCGGTGATCGGCCCGGCGGGCTCGGGCAAGTCCACGCTCTCGCTGCTGCTCCCCCGCTTCTACGCACCCGATACGGGCCGGATCAACCTCGTCGGCGCCGACGGCACCCGCGTCGACCTGGCCGACCTGCGCGCCGACGAGCTGCGCGGCGCGGTCGGTGTCGTCTTCGACGATCCGTTCCTGTTCTCCGACACCATCGCCGCCAACATCGCGCTCGGCAGGCCCGACGCCACCGACGCGGAGATCGCGGCGGCCGCGAGGGCCGCCGCCGCGGACGAATTCATCGCCGCACTGCCGGAGGGCTACGACACCGTCATCGGCGAACGCGGGCTGACGCTCTCGGGCGGTCAACGCCAGCGCATCGCCCTGGCCAGGGTGCTGCTCACCCGTCCCCGCGTGCTGGTGCTCGACGACGCCACCTCCGCGGTGGACGCCGTCACCGAAGCCGAGATCTTCCGTCGCCTGCCCGATCCGGGCGGGCGGACCACGTTGATCCTGGCGCACCGCGAATCGACGCTGGCCCAGGCCGACCGTGTCATCCGGCTGCCCGCACCCACCGGTTCGGTGGTGCCGACGGCCGCCGACCCGACCACCCCGCGCGACGACGCGGGCAGACCCCGATCCATGGCGTCGGCGTCGACCGACCTCAGCGAAACGCCGGAGCTGCGCGCCGCCGTCGACGCACTGCCACCGGCCACCGAAGACCCCGCCCTGCCCGGCGACCTGCGCGCACCCCAACCCGACTTCGGCCTGCGCGCACTGCTGCGCCCGGTCCGCGGCCTGGTGTGTGTGGTCGTCCTGTTGCTCGTCGTCGACGCGCTGGTCGGGATCGCCTTCCCGCCGCTGGTCCGCTATGCCATCGACACCGGTGTCACCGCGGGCGACGACACCGCGCTGCTCGTCTCGGCGGTGATCGGGATCGGTCTGGTACTGGTCGGTCTGGTGGTCGGCGCCGTGGTCACCGTTCTCACCGCGCGCACGGGCGAGCGCGTGCTGTTCGGTCTGCGGGTGCGCAGTTACGCCCAGTTGCAGCGGCTCGGCCTGGACTTCTACGAGCGTGAACTGTCCGGCCGCATCATGACCAGGATGACCACCGACGTCGACGCGCTGTCGACGTTCCTGCAGACCGGGGTCGCCACCGGGCTGGTCGCGCTGATCACCCTGATCGGCGTCGCCCTCGGGCTGTTCCTCATCGATGCGGGGCTGGCCGTGGTGGTGCTGATCGCCGTCGCGCCGATGCTGCTGGCCACCCTTGCCTTCCGGCGGGTGTCCTCGGTTGCCTACACCGTCTCGCGCGAACGGGTCTCGGTGGTCAACGCCGGATTCCAGGAGAACATCGCGGGCCTGCGCGCCGTGCAGGCCGCCCGCTACGAGCCTGCCGCCGCGCGGCGTTTCGCCGAATACTCCCACCGCTATCGCGATGCCAGGATCCGCGCCCAGCGCGCGATCGCAGCCTACTTCTCCTTCGGCCTCGCCTGGGCCGACGTGGCCTTGGCCGTGGTGGTCTACCTGGGCGCCAACGCCGTCGCCGACGGACGCACGTCCACCGGAACGCTGGTCGCGTTCGTGCTCTACCTCGGTCTGCTGTTCAGTCCCATCCAGGATCTGTCCCAGGTCTTCGACGGCTACCAGCAGGCCAGGGTCGGACTCCGGCGCATCGGCGACCTGCTACGCACCACATCGTCGATCGCCGCCGACCCACCCGACGCGATATCTGTCGATCGCCTGCGCGGTGAGATCAGCTTCGACGACGTTCACTTCCGCTACCCCGGTGCGAGCGCCCCCGCCCTCGACGGCGTCACCTTCACCGTTGCGCCCGGCGCGACGCTGGCACTGGTGGGCCCGACCGGCGCGGGCAAGTCGACGATCGTGAAGCTGCTGGCCCGTCTCTACGACCTCCCGCCCGACCCGGCGGCGGGCGCGATCCGGGTCGACGGTGTGGATCTGCGTAAATATGTCCTCACCGAGTACCGGACGCGGCTGGGAATTGTGCCCCAGGAAGTTCACTTGTTCACCGGCGACGTGGCGAGCAACATTGCATTCGGGCAAACATTTGCCACATCGGTGGACATCGCGATCGCGGCCGACACCGTCGGTGCGTCGGAAATGATCAATGGTTTACCTCGAAAAATGCATCATCCGGTCGGTGAACGCGGCCGCGGGCTGTCCGCCGGACAGCGCCAGCTGATCGCCTTGGCCAGGGCGGAACTGGTCGATCCCGACCTGCTGCTCCTCGACGAGGCCACCTCCACCCTCGATCCGGAAACCGAGGCATCGGTGCTGGTAGCGAGCCGATCGCTGACACGGGGGCGGACCACCGTGGTGGTCGCGCATCGACTCGCGACCGCGGCGCGCGCCGATCTGGTCGCGGTGGTCGAACACGGCCGTATCGTGGAATTCGGCGCACCGTCAGACCTACTCGCCAGTAACGGCCGGTACTCCCGACTCTGGGCGGCGGGGCTGGAGGCAGAGGGCATAGTGTCGACCCAAGACCGGTAGCGACGCCTGTCAACCGCTGGGCATATGCTCGGTGAGGGCGCATCGGCAGCCATCCGCTGATTCCCCTGCCGGGCACGTCACAAACGTCGCAGCGCGAAGAACGAAATGAGGCGAACACCAGCTGTGAGCAGCTCAACTTCCCAGTTCGGACAGAACCAGTGGCTAGTCGACGAGATGTATCAGAAGTTCAAACAGGACCCGTCCTCGGTCGACGCGAGTTGGCACGAGTTTCTCGCGGATTACACGCCGGAAGCCACCGAATCCGCTAACAGCCAGGCACCGGTCGCCTCCTCCGCTCCCTCAGCAGCCGCAGCCCCCAAGGCGGCTGCTGCGCAGACCCCGGCTCCCAAAGCCGTGGTAGCGACGGCACCGCCCAAGCCCGCCGCGGCTCCAGCCGCCGCTCCGGCTCCGGCGCCGGCCGCCGCTCCGGCTCCGGCCGCCAAGACGGTGCGCGCACCGCAGACCACACCTGCACCGGTGTCGAACGCACCGGCCACCACCGCACCCAAGGCTGCCGCCGCCGGTCCGGAGAACAAGGTGCTGCGCGGCCCCGCCGCCGCGATCGCCAAGAACATGTCGGCCTCGCTGACGATCCCCACCGCGACGTCGGTGCGCGCGATCCCGGCCAAGCTGATGATCGACAACCGCCTGGTGATCAACAACCACCTCGCCCGCACCCGCGGCGGCAAGATCTCGTTCACCCACCTGCTGGGTTACGCGATCGTGCAGGCGATCAAGACGTTCCCGAACCTGAACCGCCACTTCGCCGAGATCGACGGCAAGCCGAACTCGGTCACCCCGGCCCACACCAACCTGGGCCTGGCGATCGACCTCCAGGGCAAGGACGGCAACCGATCGCTGGCCGTGGCCGCCATCAAGGAAACCGAAGACATGAGCTTCGGTCAGTTCCACGCGGCCTACGAGGACGTCGTGCGCCGGGCCCGCGAGGGCAAGCTCGGTAACGACGACTTCTCCGGCGTCACCATCTCGCTGACCAACCCCGGCACCATCGGCACCGTGCACTCGGTGCCGCGCCTCATGCCGGGCCAGGGCGCGATCATCGGCGCCGGTGCGATGGAGTACCCCGCCGAGTTCCAGGGCATGAGCGACGAGCGGATCGCCGATATCGGCGTCGGCAAGCTGATGACGCTGACCTCGACCTACGACCACCGCATCATCCAGGGTGCCGAGTCGGGCGATTTCCTGCGCACCATCCACAACCTGCTGATCTCCGACGAGTTCTACGACGAGATCTTCCACGGCCTGGGCGTGCCGTACGAGCCGATCCGCTGGCGCAAGGACATCAGCGCGCGCGGTGTCGACAAGAGCGCGCGGGTGCTCGAGATGATCGCGGCCTACCGCAACCGCGGTCACCTGATGGCCGACACCGATCCGCTGCGCCTGGTCAAGGACAAGTTCCGCAGCCACCCCGACCTCGACGTCACCGAGCACGGCCTCACCCTGTGGGACCTGGACCGCACCTTCGACGTGGGCGGTTTCCACGGCCAGGAGCGGATGAAGCTGCGTGATGTGCTGTCGATCCTGCGTGACGCGTACTGCCGCCACGTCGGCGTGGAGTACACCCACATCCTCGAGACCGATCAGCTCAAGTGGATGCAGGATCGGGTCGAGCAGAAGCACGTCAAACCGACTGTCGCGCAGCAGAAGTACATCCTGAACCGGCTCAACGCCGCGGAGGCGTTCGAGACCTTCCTGCAGACCAAGTACGTCGGCCAGAAGCGTTTCTCGCTCGAAGGCGCCGAAGCTGTCATCCCGATGATGGACGCCACCATCGACCAGTGCGCCGAATACGGCATGGACGAGGTCGTCATCGGCATGCCGCACCGCGGTCGCCTCAACGTGCTCGCCAACATCGTCGGCAAGCCGTACTCGAAGATCTTCACCGAGTTCGAGGGCAACATGAACCCGGCGGCCACCCACGGCTCCGGCGACGTGAAGTACCACCTCGGTGCGCACGGCCAGTACCTGCAGATGTTCGGCGACAACGAGATCGAGGTCTCGCTCACCGCGAACCCCTCGCACCTGGAGGCGGTCGACCCCGTCCTCGAGGGCCTCGTGCGCGCCAAGCAGGACCTGCTCGACAAGGGCGACGGCCCCGACGGCTTCTCGGTGATGCCGCTGATGCTGCACGGCGACGCCGCGTTCGCCGGTCAGGGCGTGGTCGCCGAGACGCTGAACCTGTCGGGTCTGCGTGGTTACCGCGTGGGCGGCACCATCCACATCGTGGTGAACAACCAGATCGGCTTCACCACGGCGCCGGAGAACAGCCGCTCCACCGAGTACTCCACCGACATCGCGAAGTTCATCGGCGCGCCGATCTTCCACGTCAACGGTGACGACCCGGAGGCCTGCGACTGGGTCGCGCGCCTCGCGGTCGACTTCCGGCAGAAGTTCCGCAAGGACGTCGTCATCGACCTCGTCTGCTACCGCCGTCGCGGGCACAACGAGGGTGACGATCCCTCGATGACCCAGCCGGAGATGTACGACATCATCGACACCAAGCGTTCGGTGCGTAAGGCGTACACCGAATCGCTGATCGGCCGTGGCGACATCTCCATGAAAGAGGCCGAGGACGCGCTGCGCGACTACCAGGGTCAGCTGGAGCGCGTGTTCAACGAGGTCCGCGAGCTGGAGAAGTACGTTCCGGAGCCGTCGGAGTCCGTCGAGGACGACCAGAAGGTGCCCGCCACCGTGGTCACCGCGGTCGACAAGTCGGTGCTGCAGCGCATCGGTGACGCGTTCCTGAACACTCCCGACGGTTTCAACGTGCACCCGCGCGTGAAGCCGGTGCTGGAGAAGCGTCGCGAGATGGCCTACGAGGGCAAGGTCGACTGGGCCTTCGCCGAGCTGCTCGCTTTCGGTTCGCTGATCGACCAGGGCCACGATGTGCGCCTGACCGGTCAGGATTCGCGGCGCGGCACGTTCACCCAGCGTCACTCGGTGATCATCGACCGGATCAATGCCGTCGAGTACACCCCGCTGCACAACATCGGCTCGGAGAAGCCGGGTTGGTTCGCGGTGCACGACTCGGCGCTGAGCGAGTACGCCGCCGTCGGTTTCGAATACGGCTACTCCCTGGGCAACCCCAACGCACTCGTGTTGTGGGAGGCGCAGTTCGGTGACTTCGTCAACGGCGCGCAGTCGATCATCGACGAGTTCATCTCCTCCGGTGAGGCCAAGTGGGGCCAGCTCTCCGACGTGGTGCTGCTGCTGCCGCACGGCCACGAGGGTCAGGGTCCCGACCACACCTCCGGTCGTATCGAGCGGTTCCTGCAGCTGTGCGCTGAAGGCTCGATGACCGTGGCGGTGCCGTCCACCCCGGCGAACTACTTCCACCTGCTGCGCAGGCACGCGCTCGACGGGATCCGTCGTCCGCTGATCGTCTTCACGCCGAAGTCGATGCTGCGCAACAAGGCCGTGGTGTCCGACGTCAAGGACTTCACCGAGTCGAAGTTCCGTTCGGTGTTCGACGAGCCCACCTACGAACAGGGCATCGGCGACACCGCCAAGGTCAAGCGCATCCTGCTGACCTCGGGCAAGCTCTACTACGAGCTGGCCGCGGAGAAGGCCAAGCACAAGCGCGAAGACGTGGCGATCGTCCGGATCGAACAGCTCTACCCGATCCCGACGTACCGCCTCAACGAGGCGCTGGCCAAGTACCCGAACGCGACCGACATCGCCTGGGTCCAGGAAGAGCCGGCCAACCAGGGCGCATGGCCCTTCTTCGGCCTCAACCTCCCCGAGGTGCTGCCCGAGCGCCTGGGCCGTCTGCGCCGCATCTCGCGTCGCGCCATGTCGGCCCCGTCCTCGGGTTCGTCGAAGGTGCACGCCGTGGAGCAGGCCGAGATCATCGGCGAGGCTTTCGAGCCGACCACGTAAGTTCTTCTCGCACAACGGCCTGCGCCGGGTGGATCATCGCGATCCGCCCGGCGTTCGCCGTTTCCGGACACTGTGGCGAGACATCGGTCACAGAGTTCTCTTATCCGGGTGGCAACGGTGCCACAGTGTGCCCCGGTAATGTCCGGCGCGAACTACCCCAAGGGGCCCGCCCTGATCTGGACTGAGTGGAGGGTGCGACGAAGGAGTGCCCGGAGGGAGGGAAGATCAGGGGCCCGAAGGGCCCCGCTCGAGCGCGCCAGCGCTCAGAAAACACAGGAGCGTGGCATGGCGAACGGACGTAACGGATACCTGCTGTTGGGCGGGATCGCGTCGGTGGGGGCGGGCGCCGTGCATTTCATGGCGGCGGGCATGCACACCGAGCACGCCACGCTGGCGCGGCTGATGGTGGTGCTCGCCGCGATCCAGTGCGCGACCGGACTGGCGGTCTTGCTGAGCGAGCGGAAGGTGGTCGTGAGCTCGATGCTCGCGGCGAATGCCTTCGCCGCCGCGGTGTGGGTGTTCACCCGGTTCGCCGATGTGGGGTGGATCGCCGGGTTGACCGCGGAGTCACCGCAGGTGGCCGATACCGTGTGCGCGGTGCTGGGTGCGCTGGCCGCCGTCGCCGCGGGCATCGGTCTGCTCCGGCCCACCGCGACCCTGCCGCCGATGCGCTCCGGAATCGCGGCCGCAGCGGTGGGTGTGCTGGCGCTGGCGGCGATGCTCAACGGTGTCGGGCACGTCCACAGTCACGGCGACACCGGCGATCACGCGCATGCCGGGGGCGATGACCACGCGCACGGCGCGGGCGACGATCACGGCACCGAGGCGAACTGGCCGCGCCCGTGGGATCCCACGAAGCCGATCGACCTGTCGGGTGTCGCCGGTGTGACGTCGGACCAGCAGTCGCGCGCGACCAACCTGGTGCGCAGTACGCTCGACGGCCTGCCCGCCTTCTCGGATGTGAACACCGTTGGCGCCCTGGGCTTCCGCTCGATCGGCGACTCGGCCACCGGGTACGAGCACTACATCAACATGAGCTACATCCGCGACAACAACTTCCTCGACCCTGCCCACCCGGAGTCGCTGGTCTATCGGGTCGACGGAACCGGCCGCACCCTCGTGTCGGCGATGTACATCGCCAACGGCAAGAAGATCGACGACCCGAGCCTGGTGGACTTCGGCGGGTCCCTGATGCAGTGGCACGTCCACGACAATCTCTGCTGGAAGGCGGGCGACAACGGCCCCGTGGTCGCCGGTGTCCTCGACGCCCAGGGCAATTGCCCGCCCAACTCCATCAACCCCGGCGCGGGCAATCCGATGGTGCACGTCTGGATCGCCCCGCATCAGTGCGGCCCGTTCGCGGCGCTCGAAGGTCATGGAGCGGGCCAGGCGAGCGCCGACGGCCGGCGCACCGACACGTGCAGTCACGACCACGGCGGCGGCCACAAGTAGGCGGTCACCTCTCAGCCGGGCTGAACCCAGCGGCGCAGGGCGTCGATGGTGGATTCCGGAGACGTGTTGAAACAGAATCGAATTCCGGGCGCGAGGTCGGAGGCGACATTGATCAGCCGCTCGAACAGCAGGGTGTGTTCGGGCGCCATCCGCACACCCGCGCCGATCATCGCGACCCGGAACTCCCCACCCGCCGCGCATTCGCGCAGGACCGCTTCGGCCGCGTCGGGGTCGGCTGGGACCTGGCAGGAGACGATGTCGAAACCTGCTTCGCGCAAGGCGGTTTCGCCTGCGGTGATGCGCGCGGTCAGGGTGGCTTCGTCGATCTGCGGGTAGCGCGTGTAGTCGACGGCGCTGGGGTGCAGACCGATCGACAGCACCGTGCTCGTCTTCGGTTGTGCCACTGGGCTCTCCGTTCTCATCAGGTAGGTGGTGACGCCGAGGCCGGCGAGCACCGCCACGAGCAGGGCGCCCGCCTTCACCACGAGGTGGGGCCCGTTCGGTCGAAGAATCCGCCGGTCGGGCCGTCCCGGTCGGCCGTCGCCACGGCGACGACGGCGTCGGTGCCCTCGGTGACGGTCTGGAAACCACTGTGCCCGTTGAGGTCGGTGGCGGTATAGCCGGGATCGATCGCGTTGACCTTCATCTCGCCGAGTTCGCTCGCGTACATGACGGTGAGCATGTTCAGCGCCGCCTTGGTGCTCGGGTAGCCGAGGGCGGGCGGCAGCAGGCCCTGCCACTTCGGGTCGGTGACCGTCGCGATGGAGCCGACACCGCTGGACACCATCACGATGCGGGGATGGTCGGACAACCGCAGCAGACCCACGAACGCGTTCGTCACCCGGACCGGGCCGAAGACGTTGGTCTCGAACACTTCTCGCAGATCATCGGGGCCGGTCTCGGAGGGTGCGCTACGGGGACCACCGATGCCCGCGTTGTTGATGAGCACGTCGAGGCGGCCCGTGGTGGCCTTCACGATGTCGGCGGCCGCGGCGACGGAGTCGTCGGAGGTCACATCGAGCGGGACGAATCGAACGTCGACACCGGCCGCGGTGAATTCGGCGGCGGCGGCCTCGCCGAGCGCGGTGTCGCGGGCGGCGAGGAACACCAGCCAGCCGGCTTCGGCCAGTCTGCGCACCGTTTCCCGGCCGAGTCCCTTGTTGGCCCCGGTGACCAAGGCAATCGTTGTCATGGCTCCAGAGTCACCCCGACCCGGCCCGGTCTCCAGTGCTGCCTCGGCATAGGACCCGCGGTACCACCCCCGACCCGCTGTCCTGCGGCACCATGGGAAGGGTGGACAGAGCGGAATTGGCGACGGTATTGCGCACCGCGCGTTCCCGGCTGACCCCCGCCGACGCGGGCCTGCCGGGCGGATCACGCAGGCAGGTCCCCGGATTGCGGCGCGAGGAAGTGGCCAACCTGGCCGGGGTGAGCGTCGACTACATCGTGCGGTTGGAGCAGGGTCGCGGACCGAAACCGTCGGAGCAGGTGCTCGGCGCGCTGACCAGGGCGCTGCGGCTCACCGATGTCGACCGCGATCTCGTCTTCCGGCTCGCCGGGTCGGAACCGCCGCAGGCCGGGCGGATTCCGATGGTGATCCGTCCCAGCGTGCTGCGGCTGCTGGATCGCCTGGCCGATCTGCCGGTGCTCGTGCTCTCGGCCAAATCCGACGTTCTTGCCTGGAATCCCTTGTCGGCGGCCCTGCTCGGTGATTTCTCCGCGATCCCGGTGGGCCGGCGCAACATCATGTGGCAGCGCTTCCTCGGCACCGGCATGGGCCGCGTCGTGATGACACCCGAGGAGGCCGACAGCAACGCGGCCGCCTGCGTGGGCTGCCTGCGCGCGGTGAAAGCGACCTACCCCGACGACCCCGGCCTGACCCGCCTGCTCACCGAACTACGCACCGGCAGCCCAGAATTCGAGTCACTCTGGCAGGCAGGCCGCTCCAGCGCCATGCACAGCCTCACCAAAACCATCGCCCACCCCGACCTCGGCGCCCTCACCCTCGACTGCGACGCCATGCACGTCCCCGACACCGACCAAACCATCATCATCTACTCCGCCGCCCCCCACACCCACACCGCCACCGCCCTAGACCTCCTCCGAGTAACCGGCCTCGAATCCTTCGCGACACCGCCCACCGAATAACAAATGGCCTCCCCAGGGCTACTCGGATACGGTGCGTTACTCGCGAAGGAGTAACGATGACAACCGCACCACGCACCACCATCCTCTGGCGGCCGACCGGCCCCAAGGAGCTGGCGCTTGTCGCCGAATCCGGTTGGCGCACCTGGCCACCACGCCTACCCGACCAGCCGATCTTCTACCCGGTCCTCAACGAGGCCTACGCGGTGCTGATCGCCCGCGATTGGAATGTGCCCGCGTCCGGCGCGGGATACGTCACCCGCTTCGCAGTCCGAACCGACTACCTCGACAACTACGACGTGCAACAGGCCGGCGGCCGCGACATCCTCGAATACTGGATCCCCGCAGCGGATCTCGACGAATTCAACCGCAACATCGTCGGGGTGATCGAAGTCGTGCGCCGCTTCCCGGAAGGCGCGCCCCTTCCCGAAACGGCGTGACCAGGACATCGAGAGTCAGACGGCTCGGTCAGGGTCGTCACCCGTAGGCCGGATGCCGGGTGCTGTGGACATCCCGGCGGTTCACCTGCTCATGGCGTGGCCGACGGCGCGGATCGTCGCCCGGAGCCCCCGAATCGACAGCCGCAACCCTGGTTTTCAGGGCTACCGGTCGGTCGGTTCAGAAGGCAGCATCCATGTCGTCAACTGTGACAACACTTGTCGAAATTGGGAGTTAGCGTGTCGATCGGGAAATTCGTGATGGCGGGCATGGCGATGGTGGCACTCGGTGCGGTGGTGCCCGCTACCGCGGCGGCCGCGCCGACGGTATCGGTCGCCGAGGCGGGGACCGGCAGTGCCGACGCGACCAGCGGGAGCGCCACGTTGGTGATGCTCATCGAGGAGCTGTTCAAGCCGTGCCCGTTCAGCAGCACCGTGTGCCCGGCCACCGATAACTGAGCCGACAGCGAAGGACCCCGTCATCACCTCAGACGGGGTCCTTCGCTGTCGTACCGAGGATCGATCGGGCCTACACGGACGCAGATTCGACGCTATCGGCTCGGTGTGCCGCCACCGCGGCAGCGGTTTCGGCCATCACGAGTTCCGCGTTGATCTGCGCACCGGCCATGGCCCCGGCTGCCGCGGCAGCGCCGACCTGGGCGGACGGATCGGTGGCATTACCCGCGATCCAGACGCCGGGCACCGAGGTACGGCCGACGGGATCGGCGGGGATGTGGTCGCCCATGCCGGAGGGGTGGGGTTCGGGAACCAGGCCGAGTTCGGTGAGGAAGGTGGCGCGGGTGTTCATCCGAGGCGCCACGACCAGCGCATCCCGTGCGATGACGGTGCCGTCGGCGAGCTGGACGCCCGTCAGCCGGTCGGCGCCGAGCACCTCGACCACCTTGCCGTCGACGATCCGAATACCGCGTGCCACCAGCTTTTCCACGTCTTCGTCACTCAATGGATCGGCCGTGTGCGACAGGAAGACGATGTCGTCGCTGAGCTGACTGAACAGCAGCGCCTGGTGCACCGACATCGGGCTGCTCGCCAGGATCGCGATGCGCTGATCGCGCACTTCCCAACCGTGGCAGTAGGGGCAGTGCAGGACATCGTGACCCCAGTGTTCACGCAGCCCGGGAACATCGGGGAGCTCGTCGGCGAGTCCGGTGGCGACGAGAACGCGCCGAGCCCGCACGGTCCGGCCGTCGTCGAGGGTCACGAAGAATTCTTCGACATCCGACCGCCGACCCGCCCCCGCCGCAGCGCCGTCACCCGGACCGACCTGAACTGAATCACGCTCGTCCGCAACGATTCCGGGCTCGGGTGCGCGATTCACACGCGCGACGTTCACCACCCGTCCCGCCACCACATCGCCGCCGTACCCGCGCACCTCGGCTCGCCCGAGCTCGAGCAGCTCCAGCGGCGACATCCCCTCCCGCCCGAGCAGTCCGTGCACCCCCTGGGCAGGCGCGTTGCGCGGCGCCCCCGCGTCGATCACGGCCACCGAGCGCCGCGAACGCGCCAGCATCAGCGCCGCGTTCAGCCCGGCGGCTCCACCGCCGAGCACCACCACGTCGTACGAATCATCCAGCTGTGTCATCTCGACCTCCTTCGAGCGTCCACAGTGCATTCCAACGCCGAATACTGGCAACCTTCTTTGCCGATATGGCAAAGTGGGGAGCATGGAGGACCTCGATCAAACCGTCGACTCGGTCGGACCTCGGCTGCGTAACCTGCGCAAACAGCGCCAGACCACCCTCGCCGACCTGGCTCAGGAGACCGGCATCTCGGTGAGTACCCTGTCACGTCTGGAATCCGGCGACCGCAAACCCACCCTGGAGCTGCTGCTCCCCCTGGCCAAGGCATACGGCGTCACCCTCGACGAGCTCGTCGACGCCCCGCCCACCGGCGACCCGCGCATCCACCTGCGCCCGGTCACCCGCCACGGCATGACCATGCTCCCGCTCACCAAGCGCGCGGGCGGCATCCAGGCGTTCAAGATGATCATCGCCCCCGGCGCCCGCGATCGACCCCAGACACCGCAGGTGCACGAGGGCTACGAGTGGCTGTACGTGCTCAACGGTCGCCTGCGCCTGATTCTCGGCGACAACGATCTGATCCTCACCCCCGGCGAAGCCGCGGAGTTCGACACCCATATCCCGCACTGGTTCGGCGCGGCCGACGAACAATCCGTCGAATTCATCAGCCTGTTCGGCAAGCAGGGCGAGCGCGCGCACCTGCGCGCCCGCCCCAAATCCGACTAGGGCAAGCCCGTCGGGGGCGAGCGCACTCACCTGTGCACTCGCCCCGACGGAAGACAGCGAGAATCAGCCGAGCGTGAAGCTCGCGCGTCCCGCGATGTGCTCCAATTCCTGATGCTGGGGCAGGGATTCGTCGGTGGTCACGATCCAGGCCTCCACCCGGCCCTTGCCGGGCGCGGTCCCGAACCCGACGATCACATTGCCCGGCGCGTGCAGGATCTGACCGTTCTCCACGGGGTGCGACTGGCCGTCGCTGTAGCCGGTATCGAGATTGCGGAAGCGTACGGCCACCTGGTAGCGCTGGCAGAAGTCTCCGGTCTGGGTGATCGCCACCCGCACACCGAAGGTGCCCGATTGCGGCTGCGGCACGGTCTGGGCGTTGATGATCGCCGCGCAGTTGGCGCCGGGAGTCCGGCTCAGCGTCGGCGTGAACACCGCGATCGGATCCGACGGCAGCGCGCCGGCGGGCGCACCGAGCCCGACGAGGACGGCGCCGGCGGAAACAACCACGGCCGAGAATTTGCGAATTGTGCTGTTCGTGAGAGTCATACCCACTTCGTCGTGCCGAACAGCCGCACCGTTAGCCACCGCAATGGTCTCGATTCGGCATCCGAATATGTTGTGCCACAACAGATTCAGGGCCACCGGAACTGGGGGCACGCAGCGGCGGAGGGCAGTGCAAGCCCCTCAGTTGTTCGCGACACTCCCGCCGGCGCGTTAACAGCGATCCGGAGGAATTCAGCCCTGGAGCGCGGCGATCAACGCCGGACTCAGCGCCAGCGCGGGCAGCGACTCCACCAGCAGATCGACCAGCGACTCGCGGCTGATCGGCTTGTCGATCATCCAGGTGAGGATGGTCTCCTCGACGAAGGCGATCCAGCCGCGAATGGCCAAGGTGAGCCGGGCCAGATCGGGATCCTCGGGCGGCAGCGGCAGTTCGCTCACGATGAGATCGGCGATGGCGCCGCGGGTTTCGTTGACGTAGTCGGCCATGTCGGGAGTGACGCTGGCGGGCCCGCGCAGCACCGAGCGATACGACGCGGAGTGCTCGGTGGCGTAGTCGACGAATCGTTCGATCGAGTCGCGCAACATGTCGAACAGTGACAACTCGCGGTTGGGCATGATCGCGACGAAGAACTCGGTACTCACGTGCCGGGCGATCGCCTCGTGGAATTCCTGCTTCGAGGCGAAGTAGTGGAACAGCAAGCCCCGCGAGATGCCCGCCTGCTTGGCGATGTCGTCGACCGAGACGTCCTCGAGCGACCGGTCGACCAGCATTTCGGCGCCGAGGGTGATCAGCTGCAGCCGGCGCTCCTCGGGGCTGAGCCGCACACGCTTCGTCTCTCCCGCACTCCTGGTAGTCACACCCGCCATCCTAGCCACTACTGAACCCGGCTCAATAGCTGTTGACTCCGGCTCAATAAGACCGTATTCTGCAATACATGAGTCGTAAGGTTACAGACAACGTTGTCGAGCCCCGGGTCGCTGAAACCCGCCACGTGAAGACGATCATCGTCGGCAGCGGGTTCGCCGGCCTCGGCCTGGCCATCCGCCTGCGCCAAGAGGGTCGCGACGATTTCCTCGTGCTCGAGCGCGGCAGCGAAGTCGGCGGCACCTGGCGCGACAACACCTACCCGGGTGCCGCCTGCGACGTGCCTTCGCACCTGTACTCGTACTCGTTCGCCCCGAACCCGAACTGGACCCGCTCGTTCTCCAAGCAGGGTGAGATCCAGGCGTACATCAAGAGCGTCGCCGAGCGCTACAACGTGCTCGACCGCCATGTCTTCGACTGCGATGTGCAGAGCATCCGCTGGAACGAAGCGGCCGCGCAGTGGGAGATCAGCTCCAGCCAGGGCGAGTTCACCGCCGACACCGTGGTCTCCGCGGTCGGCGCGCTGTGCGAGCCCTCGCTACCCGACATCAAGGGCATCAACGACTTCGAGGGCGAGATCTTCCACTCCGCCCGCTGGAACCACGACGCCGACCTCACCGGCAAGCGCGTCGCGGTGATCGGCACCGGCGCCTCCTCGATCCAGATCGTGCCCGCCATCGCGAGCGAGGTCGCCACCCTCGACGTCTACCAGCGCACCGCCCCCTGGCTGCTGCCGCGCATGGACCGCCCGTACCTGCTGCCCGAGCGGCTGGCGTTCAAGCACATCCCCGCCGTCCAGCGCCTCTCGCGCGCGGCGATCTACGCGGCCCGCGAGACCCAGGTCGTCGGCCTGACCCGCTTCCCCGTGCTGATGAAGGCCTTCGAAGCCCTCTCGCGCGCCAAGCTGCAGATCGAGATCCGCGATCCCGAACTGCGCAAGAAGGTCACCCCGAACTACCGGATCGGCTGCAAGCGCATGCTGATCTCCAACGAGTACTACCCGGCGCTGGATCGCGACAATGTCGACGTGATCACCGACGGCATCGCCGAGGTGAGGCCGGGCTCGATCGTCACCAAGGACGGCACCGAGCGCGAGATCGATGCGCTCATCGTGGCCACCGGTTTCCACGTCACCGACTCCCCGACCTACAACGCGATGGTCGGACGCGACGGGCGCACGCTGGCCGAGGTGTTCGACGACATCGGCCAGCAGGCCTACAAGGGCTCGGCCATCGCGAACTTCCCCAACATGTTCTTCCTGGTCGGCCCGAATGTCGGCCTCGGCCACACCTCGATGGTGTTCATGATCGAATCGCAGATCAACTACGTCAGCGACGCGCTGGCGACGATCGACTCGCAGGGTCTGCGTACGGTCGAGGTTCGCGAAGACGTGCAGCAGGCCTACAACGCCGACCTGCAGGAAAAGTTGGGTAAGACTGTCTGGAACACTGGCGGGTGCGCCAGCTGGTACCTGGACAAGCACGGCAACAACACCACGTTGTGGCCGGACTTCACGTTCGAATTCCGTAGGCTCACACGGCATTTCGATGCCGCCGCCTACACTACGACAACCGCAGACGCCGACAGGGAAGTGGTGGCAGCACAGTGAGCAAAGATGCTTACTTCACGAACAAGGTATGCGTGATCACCGGAGCCGGCTCCGGCATCGGTCGCGCGCTGGCCGAGAATCTGGCCGCGCGTGGCGCCAAACTCGCGCTGTCCGACATCGACGCCGAGGGCCTGGCCCAGACCGTCGCGTCCTGCGAGAAGCTGGGCGCGCAGGTGAAGTCCGACCGGCTCAACGTGGCCGAGCGCGAGGCGTTCCTGCTCTACGCCGATCAGGTGAAGGCGCACTTCGGCGTCGTGCACCAGATCTACAACAACGCGGGCATCGCCTACCACGGCGACGTGATCAAGACCGAGTTCAAAGACATCGAACGCATCATGGATGTGGACTTCTGGGGCGTCGTCAACGGCACCAAGGCGTTCCTGCCGATGCTGATCGAGTCCGGCGACGGCCACGTGATCAACGTGTCCAGCCTCTTCGGCCTGGTCGCCGTGCCCGGCCAGGCGGCCTACAACTCGGCCAAGTTCGCGGTGCGCGGCTTCACCGAGGCGCTGTTCCAGGAGATGAAGGTCGCCAAGGCGCCGGTCAAGGTCACCTGTGTGCACCCCGGTGGCATCAAGACCGCGGTCGCCCGCAACGCCACCTACGCCGAGGGCATGGACGGCGCCAACGCCGCCACCCTGTTCGACAAGTACCTGGCGATTCACACCCCGGAGATGGCCGCGCAGACCATCACCGAGGGCGTGCGCAAGGGGCAGGCCCGCGTGCTGATCGGCTGGGAGGCCAAGGTGCTCGACGTGAGCGTGCGCTTCCTCGCCTCCGGCTACAGCCGGATCTCGGCCGTGGTCAACGGCCGCTTCATGCCACACTGACGCTCCTCCGGACCCGAGGAAACTCCATGCGCGAGTTCAAGATTCCGCTGCCGATCGCCCGTGCGTTGCTCGACCCGGTGTTCCGGGTGACGCTCAACGCACGGCTACCGGTCGCGGTACAGCGCGTTCTGCTCGACGCGGTCTCCCGGCTGCAGTTGGTGCCCGACGGTTCCGTCGTGCAGCACCTGCAGCTGGGTGGGCGCCCCGCCGAACGCGTGATCGCCGAAACCGCCATTCCGGGTTCGCGTACCCGGGCGGTCCCGCCCGAACGTGCCGCGGGCGCGATCTTGTACCTGCACGGCGGCGGCTACGTGGTCGGCTCGATCGCCACACACCGTTCGCTGGTGGCCGGTCTCGCGCGTGAGACCTCCTGCGCGGTGTATTCGCTGGACTACCGGCTGGCGCCGGAACACCCGTTCCCGGCCGGGCTCGACGACGCCGAGGCCGCGTTCCTCGACCTGGTCGGCAACGTCGGCTACCGGCCCGAGCAGATCTGCCTGGCGGGCGACTCGGCGGGCGGCGGCCTGGCGATGGCACTGGCCCAGCGGCTGATCGAGAAGCATCAGATGACCCCCGCCGCGCTCGGCCTCATCGCGCCCTGGGTGGACCCCACCGAGGTGCCGAGCAGGGATCGCGACCTGGTGATCAACCGAACGTGGTCGCGAGCCTGCGCCGCCCACTACCTCGGCGACTCCGCCGCGACCGAAGCGGGTTACGCCCCGCTGTCGGGCAACCTGATCGGCCTGCCGCCCACCTACGTGCAGGTCGATGTGAGCGAACTCCTGCACGACCAGTGTCGCAAGCTCGTCTCAGCCCTGCGTGGAGCGGGCGTGCACGTCCGCTTCACCGAAACCCGCGGCCTCTGGCATGTCGCGCAACTGCAAGCCGCGCTGGTCACCGAGGCAGCGCTGGCTCTCAGCGAACTCGCGGAATTCCTGCGAGAAGCAATTCAGCCGGTATCGATAGACGATTTACGATAAAGCCTGGTGACGGGCAATTCGGGCGGCGATATCGCGACCCGCCCGAACGTGTCGTAGATTACTGGCGAGTAGAACCCACTGGAAGGGCACAGATGCGAGAGTTCGAAGTTCCGGCTTCCTACACCATCCCGGACGATGCGAACAATGCCGACAACGTCTTCCGCTTCGCGCAGGAGACGCCGAACACGGTCTTGTTCAACGTCCCGAACGGCAGCGGCGGCTGGAATGACGTCACGGCAGCACAGTTCGAGAAGGCCGTCCTCGGCGTGGCCAAGGGCCTGATCGCCGCCGGCATCGAGCTGGGCGACCGCGTCGCGATCATGGCAGCCACCCGCTACGAGTGGACGCTGCTGGACTTCGCGATCTGGGCCGCCGGCGGCGTGACCGTCGCGATCTACGACAGCTCGGCCGCCGAGCAGGCCAAGTGGATCCTGCAGGATTCCGAGACCAAGCTGCTGGTCGTCGAGAACGACAAGCACCGCGCCACGATCGACGAGATCGAAGCCGGTTCGCTGCCCGCGCTGGCCGAGACCCTGCAGATCGACAAGGGCGCGATCGATACCCTCGTCGAGCGTGGTGCCGGGCTCGACGACGCCGCCGTGCACGAGCGTCGCAAGCAGGTCGGCGCGGCCTCGCCCGCGACCCTGATCTACACCTCGGGCACCACCGGCCGCCCCAAGGGCGTTCAGCTGACCCACGCGAACCTGTGGGCGGAATCGCGTTCGGGTGGCATCGAGCTCAGCGCGTTCGTCTCCGAGGGCCAGAAGACCCTGCTGTTCCTGCCGCTGGCGCACGTGTTCGCCCGCGCTGTCGCGCTGATCGCCTTCGATTCCAAGGTGACCATCCGCCACAGCTCGGACTGGACCACCCTGGTCGAGCAGTTCGGCGACTTCAAGCCCGACTTCATCCTCTCGGTGCCGCGCGTGTTCGAGAAGGTGTTCAACTCCGCCAAGCAGAAGGCGCACGACGGCGGCAAGGGCAAGATCTTCGACGCCGCCGCGGAGACCGCCATCGCCTACAGCACGGCGCTCGAGACCAAGGGCGGCCCCGACCTGCTGCTCAAGGTCAAGCACTTCGTGTTCGACAAGCTGGTCTACAGCAAGCTGCGCGCGGCCCTCGGCGGCCAGTGCCTGGCCGCTGTCTCCGGTGGCGGCCCGCTGGGCGCGCGTCTGGGCCACTTCTTCCGCGGTGCAGGCGTGACGATCTACGAGGGCTACGGCCTGACCGAGACCACCGCCGCGTTCACCGTGAACACGCCCGCGTTCATCCGCGTCGGCTCGGTGGGTCGCCCGATCCAGGGCCACGCGGCCAAGATCGCCGAGGACGGCGAGCTGCTGCTCAAGGGCTCGGTCGTGTTCGACGGTTACTGGGGCAACGCCGAGGCCACCGAGGAGGCGTTCGAGGACGGCTGGTTCAAGACCGGCGACCTGGGCGCCATCGACGCCGACGGTTTCGTCACCATCACCGGCCGCAAGAAGGAAATCCTGGTCACCGCGGGCGGCAAGAACGTCTCCCCCGCGATCCTCGAGGACTCGCTGCGCGCGCACCCGCTGATCAGCCAGGTCATGGTCGTCGGTGACGGCCAGCCCTTCATCGGCGCGCTGATCACTCTCGACCCGGAAGCCCTGCCGGGCTGGAAGGATCGCAACGGCGTCGCCGCCGACACCGCGATCGAGACCCTGATCGAGAACCCGGCGCTGGTCGCCGAGGTGCAGGCCGCGATCGACGAGACCAACAAGAAGGTCTCCAAGGCCGAGGCGATCAAGAAGATCCGTATCCTCCCGGTCGACTGGACCCAGGAGGGCGGCGAGCTCACCCCGAAGATGTCGCTCAAGCGCGCCGTCGTCATGAAGCAGTACGCGGGCGAAGTAGACAAGATCTACTCCTGATCCCACACAGCCGAGAGGCCGGTTGCGTTCGCGCAACCGGCCTTTCGGCTGTTCAGAACCGTTGCGCCGCGAATTGTGCCGCGGTGATGGTCATTCCGTTGATGCTGTACAGGGTGTGCGAGACGTTGGGCTGGGCGAGCGGGGAACCGTCGCAGATGTTGTCCGAGGGGACACACAGCTCGATGGTCTTGTCCTTGTAGAGCGCGCCGACCGAGACCGCCGGTGCGTCCGCGTCGGCCATGAACCGATCCGACGGTTTGCCGAACAGCGCGACCGCCGCGACGTGCTCTGCCACCTCGGGCGCCATCGGCTGCGGCAGATACATCTCGTACTCCGGCAGCACACCCTCTGGCACACCGACACCGGTCGCGAAACCGGCCAGCGCCGCGCCTTGGGAATATCCGCCGAGGACGATGCGGGCGCTCGGGCAGTTCGCCGCGAGGTATTCGACCCGTCGCTGAGCATCACCGATGCCCTGCACGACGGTGCGGGCGAAGGCCAGCCGGTCGGTGAAGTCGCTGCTGGCTGGGTAGTCGACGCCGTACGAGCCGACCGAGCGTCCGCCCGCGTTCGCGCGCAGCGCTTCGACGAAGGAAATACCGGTCAGACCGAGTTCGCCACCCTGCTCGGCGGTCCCGCGAGCGAACACCACCTCCACATCGGAACAGGGCTCGGCGGTAGCGGGATGGGTGGGCGATACCAGGGGAATCGCGGCTGCCAAGAAGACTGCAGACACGAATCGCGAGAAGGAACGTGCTGTCATGCCGCGCAGACTACCGACCGCGACTGTTCACCATCGCCTCGACTCGGCCGGATTCGCCGCCGGGTGAGCGACGGCCCCGGCGTTCAGGCCACACTCACCGCCCTGGACCGCAGCATCCGCAGACCCGCGATGCCGATCGCCAGATCGGCCGCGATCTCGAACAGTGCGGCGAACCAGGAGAATCCGGTGACGCCGGAGGCGGCAGGCGCGTTGATGAAGCTGTCGCTGAGCGGACCGAACCAGTCCGGAAGCAGGTGCACGATCGTGAAACCGATCGCGCTCGCGAAGCCGATGAACACCGCGGCGCGGGGGGCCGCCGGGTGCCTGCGGAACACGAGGAACACCGTGAACAGGGCGAAGAGGATTTGCAGGGTGCCGAGGGCGTTCACCAGCGATGAGGTGGCGCCCATGCCCCGGCGTAAGTGGTCGGCGCCGTGGACCAGGAGGGCGACGGCGAAGACCGCCGTCGTGGCGCGCAGTGTCGAGTCCGGTGCTGTCTCGGTCATCATGTCTCCTGCCGAGCGGGATCGTTTCTACTACGCAGTGTAGTTTTGATGGCCGATCCGCGGGAGGTGTTCGGCCGTCACAAATCGGTCACCGGGGCGATCCGGGCGCGACGTACGCTCTGTGCATGGCGTTCTTGCGGGCGATAGCCGGGATCGTGGCCGCTGCACTGGTACTCGGTGTGGCGGAGTTGGTCGCGGTGTTCACCGGGTCCGGGAGCGCACCCGCCTACGCACTCGGCGCGACGGTGGTCGACCACACCCCCGACGGGGTCAGGGAATGGGCGATCTCGACCTTCGGAACCAGCGACAAGGCCGTGCTGTTCGTATGCATGGGCATTGTCGCGGTGGTGGTCGCGGGGATCGCCGGATATTTCGAGCGAGCGGCTCGACCGATCGGATCGGTACTGTTCGCGATCTTCGGCGTGGTCGCCGCTGTCGTCGGCGCCGGGAGAGTCGGCGGGTTCGCCGGTGCGCTGCCCGCGCTGATCGGTACCGCCGCTGGAATTCTCGCGTTGCGAGGACTGACCCGGCGGATCGATGACGCATCCGATTCGCGGCGACCGGCGACGGAACCCGCTGCGCCACAACTCGGTGAGGCCACCGCGGCGCCGGAGGTAGGCGGCGAGGACAGCCCGGTCCGCACCGGCGCGTCGATCGCAGGAGCCGGGCGGCGGCGCGTGCTCGGTAGCATCGCGGCGACCGGGGTACTCGCCCTCGGAGCCGGCCTGGCGGGCCGGCTGCTCGGCGGCGCGCGCCATGATGTGACGGCCGAGCGCGAGACCGTCGAATTGCCCAGGGCGACAGCACCGTTGCCGGATCTCCCGCCGGATGCCGATCTCCGGGTACCCGGACTCACCTCGTACATCACCCCGAACAGCGACTTCTACCGGATCGACACCGCGCTGATCGTTCCCCAGGTGTCCACAGACTCCTGGTCCCTGCGCATCCACGGGATGGTCGACCAGGAAATCACTCTCACCTGGGACGACCTGCTTCGCCGCACTCCGGTGGAGCGCCTGGTCACCCTGGCATGTGTCTCCAACCCGATCAACGGCGACCTGATCGGCAACGCCCGCTGGCTCGGCTATCGCCTCGACGAACTCCTCGCCGAGGCACGACCGCACCCCGACGCCGACATGGTGCTGTCGCACAGCGAAGACGGCTGGACCGCGGGTTCACCCCTCTCGGTCCTCACGGACGGCCGCGACGCCCTCCTCGCCATCGGCATGAACGGCGAACCCCTCCCGGTCCGGCACGGCTACCCCGCTCGCCTGGTCGTCCCCGGCCTCTACGGGTACGTCTCCGCCACCAAATGGGTCACCGAACTCGAGGTCACCCGCTTCGACAGGGCCACCGCCTACTGGACCCGGCGCGGCTGGTCGGCGCAGGGCCCGATCAAAACCGGCACCCGCATCGACACCCCACGCGGGCGCGGGCGAATCCCGCAGGGCCGCACCGTGATCGCCGGTGTGGCCTGGGCCCAGCATCGCGGCGTCACCGGCGTCGAGGTGCAGGTCGACAACGGCGACTGGCGCCCCGCCCGCCTGTCCACCGAGGTCACCGTCGACACCTGGCGTCAGTGGACCTACGACTGGGAAGCCACCCCCGGCCAGCACACCCTGCGCGCCCGCACCACCGACACCACCGGTCAGCCACAGACCGCCGTCGAACAAGACGTCGTCCCCGACGGCGCCACCGGCTACCCCACCCTCACCATCCAGGTGAACTGAAACCTGCCCGCCACGTTCGCACGTGACGGGCAGGCGACTCGGCACTCGCGATCAGGCCGAAGCGTCGGCCTTCTCCCGCGTGGGAGCGTTTCCGGCGGACTTGCCGTGGCCGACGAACAGGGCCGAGGCGACGATGCCGATCACCAGGATGGCGGCGGGCAGGATCATCGACTGGGCCAGCGCGGTGCTGAATTCGTCGATGATCTGCGGCGGGAGTGGGCCGGTGGCCGCGCCCTCGCCGACCGGGCCGCCACCGCCGAGGCCGTTGGCGGTCAGACGGGCGGCGATCAGGGCGCTGATCGCGGCACTACCGAGAACCGAGCCGACCTGACGGGTGGTGTTGTACACACCGGCGCCCGCACCGGCCTGGGCGACCGGCAGATTGTGGGTGGCGGTCGAGGCGAGCGGTGCCCAGATGCAGGCGTTGGCCAGGCCCGCGACGGCGGCGGCGACGAGGAACCAGATGATCGACGAATCCGGGCTCATGAGCGCGCCGAACGACGCCACCGAACCGGCGAACAGCACGAATCCGATCGTCGGCAGCAGCCGCGGCGGCAGCTTGTCCGACACCTTGCCGATGAACGGCGCGGTGAAACCGGTGAGGATCGCCATCGGCGCGAAGACCAGCGCCGACATGGTCGGCGTCATCTCGCGCACCGCCTGCAGGTAGAAGTACGAGGGCACCATCATCGAGGTGATCGCGGCGCCCATCGCGGCGATCGCCAGGTTCGACAGCGCGAAATTGCGGTCCCGGAACAGGCTCAGCGGCACCAGCGGTTCGCCCTTGTTGCGCGCCTGGTTGATCACGAACACCACCAGCATCACCACGCCGAAGCCGATCAGCAGCCAGATCCGCAACGACCAGTCCTGCGCATTGCCCTCCTGGATACCGAAAACCAGGGCGAGCATGCCGACACCGCTGAGAATCACACCGACGATGTCGAACTTGTGGTCGCTGGTCGGCAGCGCGGGCACCAGCCACACAGCCAGGCCGAACGCGATGATGCCGACCGGCACGTTGACGAAGAAGATCCATTCCCAGCCGAGGTTGTCGACCAGCACGCCGCCGAGGATGGGTCCGATCAGCGTCGCCAGCCCGGCGACGCCACCCCACAGGCCCATCGCGGCGCCGCGCTTGTCCGGGGCGAAGGTGCGGGTGATCACGGCCATCGTCTGCGGGGTCATCAGCGCGGCGCCGATACCCTGGGCGGCGCGGGCGGCGATCAGCATGCCGATGCTGCCGGACAGGCCGCACCAGAGCGAGGCGGCGGTGAAGATCGCGAGGCCGATCAGGTAGATGTTCTTCGGCCCGAACTTGTCGCCGAGCCGACCGGTGACCAGCAGCGGCACCGCGTAGGTGAGCAGGTAGGCGCTGGTGACCCAGATGACGTTGGAGATGTCGGTGCTGAGGTCGGTCATGATGGCCGGATTGGCGACCGCGACGATCGTCATGTCCAGCAGGATCATGAAGAACCCGACCACCAGCGCGAAGAGCGCTAGCCACGGATTACGTTGGGTGGTCATCGAATTCGTTCCAATCGAGGAGAAGGATTCAGCTTCGGGCGGCCCAGCGGGGCCGGGGCGCGGCGTCGGGGTGATCCCCGGTCGGCCATTCGTGGACGTGATCGTCGGTGATCCGTTCGCCGGTGTCGGGGTCGTACTGCTCCCACGGCACGGCACCGCTGCCGAGTTCGGCGGCGAAGCGTTCGATCCACGTGAGTTCGGCGTGGATGGTGGCGCGAATGTATTCCAGGACAACGAAATACCGGCGCGGGATGGCTCGGCTGCGCGCCCAGTCGAGCAGCACGTCCGTGTCGGCCCGCGACTGAGTCAGGTACTCCACGCGCTCGTCGAGCAATGCGATGACCTGTTCTTGCGGAAGGGTGTGCGCTTCGGCCAACGCCACCCGGAAGATCGGATATTCCTGCACGGGTGTCCGCAGCAGCTCGGCGATCCGTCCCCGCAGGGCGGTCCGCCCGGAATCGGTGATCCGATAGGTGGTTCGCTCGGGCCTGTTCCCGGCCCGGCCGATCCCCTCCGCCGCCACCATCTCGTCGTCGGCCAGCCGGGCCACCACGTGATACAGCGACCCGGGCCGCACCTTGACCAGCAGGTCCTCCCGCCGAGCGATCAGCAGTTGATACATCTCGTACGGATGCATGGGGCGCTCGTCGAGCAACGCGAGCACCGCGATCGCCAACGGCGTCATCACATTCCGCCCGGGCTTCCCCACCCCGCCACCTCCACTCAGCTCTATGTTCCACCACCAAATATTCCAGTAGGAATATACGGAGCGGAACAAAGCTTGGCAAGGGCGCCCCCCCCCCCCCCGACGACGTCACACCGAACACCGCTGCCGGCCACCATCCGGGTTCGCGGCCGCGAGTCCGTGCGCGGCGATACCACGGCGAGTACCGTGCGAGGCGAATCATGGAGGGGAGCAAGACAATGCAGCATCATCCTGGGAATTTCCGCGCCGTACGGGGGGTGGGTTCGGCCTTTGCGGTGATCGCGGTGATCGCGGTCGTCATCCAGTGGGCTGCCGTGGTTCTGCGGTGGATCGGCTACCGAACAGTCGCGGCACGCTATGAGGGCGAGATCAGTAGCTCCGACTACAAGTGGGCGCGCGACACCCTGTTCCCGATCGAGGTCGGCCTGTGGCTGATGTCGTTTCTGGCGATGCTGGTCGCCTGGATCATCGTGACCGTGTGGTTGTCACGGGCGCGTGCCAACGCCGACACGTTCACCGACGCCACGCACCGCCTCTCGCCGCCGTGGGCGTTCTGGGGTTGGGTGGTTCCGGTCGTTTCGCTGTGGTTCCCCGCCGTGTTCGTCGACGATCTCGACAAGGTTTCCGCACCGCGACGCCGCAGCAGGGGATTGATCGCGAGTTGGTGGATCACCTGGGTTCTCGCCTGGATCACCTTTTGGGCAGGCATCGTCTCGCTGCGTATGCCCGATGACCACGACACCATCCAGACCATGCGCGACCACGAAGTCGACGGCCTGTTGATCTTCAGCGCGAGCCGGTCGGCTTCGGCGCTGTTGTTCACAGCCGCCGCGGGGTGCCTGATCGTGGGCATCGTGCGAATCGGCCGGGCCCAAGCCGGGTGGTCCGACGCTGCTTCCTGACCGCCCGTTCTGTGCGACCGTGCGCTACAGGCCGTGGGCGTCCAGCCAGGATCTGGCCGCGTCGGCGGGGCTGGTGCCGGATTCGATCTGGTTGATCGACTCGGTCAGATCCTCGGTGGTCAGCTCGCCCGCAACGTAGTTGAGCTTCTTCAGCTGTCGGCGGTCGAAGATGCCGCTGCGGTAGAGGGCGACGATGCTCTGGGAGCGGGCGGCGCCCTCGGGCGCTCCGCCCGGCGCGCGCAGGCGCAGGTCTGTGCCGTCCGCGGCGTCGGAGACCGAAATGCCCTGGGGCAGAGCCGAGTTGACCGCGGCGACCACCTCGTCGGGCGTGCGGGCGGGCGAGGCGGGGTTCCAGCGGTCCACGAGGGCGCCGTTGCGGGCGGGGAGGACCGCGATGCGGCCCGCGTCGAGATCGGCGAGGGGGGTGGCCGATCCGGTCGAGACGGTGGAGTCGGCGCCCGCGCGGTCCAGTGCTTGGGAATAGATCTCGGCGAGCAGAACCGATTCCGTCGTCGAATTCCCACCCACGACGACCACCGGGGCGGCGTCGTCGGAGGCGCAGGAAAGAGTGGTGAAAGCGCAGGCTGCGGCCAGGATCGCGGCGGCGGTTCGACGCACGGCGACCGAGTACATGCGGCGACACCAACTTTCCGTATTTGCCGTCAACCCGCGCAATTCGGCCCGACGGCGGGCAGTATGAACTACCAGAATGTACCTGTGGCCCCCGGGTCGCACGCACAGCGCACTGCCCGCCTTTGCCGGAAGGACACCAGTGAAAACCGACTTCGCCTCCTCATCGCCAGGACAACGTCGACCGGCACGCCGCCTCGTGATGCGGGCGGGCCGGGTACTGGTTGCCGCGGTGGCGCTGGCCGCCGCCATGATCGCCTCCGCCTGCGGCAACAACGATCCCCTTGCCGCCAAGGGTGATTGCACCAGCGACGCGCTGATCATCGGGTCGGCCAACTTCCCCGAGTCCGAGACCGTCGCCAACATCTACACCGAGGTGCTGCGGATCAACGGCTTCAAGGTCGACACCAAGTTCGACATCGGCTCGCGCGAGGCCTACATCCCCGCACTGCGCCAGTGCGCGATCTCGCTCATCCCCGAGTACACCGGCAACCTGCTGCAATACCTCGACAAAGACGCCACGGCCACCGCCGCGCCCGAGGTGAACGCCGCGCTCACCACAGCACTCGGCGACGACCTCGCCATCGCGACCCCCGCCCCCGGCGAGGACTCGGACGCGGTGGTCGTCACCCGCGCCACGGCCGACAAGTGGAACTTGAAGTCCATCGCCGACCTCGCGCCGCATTCGGCCGAGGTGAAGTTCGGCGGGATGGCCGAATTCGCCCAGCGCCCGGGCGGACTGCCGGGCTTGAAGAAGAACTACGGCCTCGATATCACCGACGCTAATTTCGTGCCGATCGCCGACGGCGGCGGCCCCGCGACCGTGCGCGCACTGGTCGACGGCCAGGTCACCGCGGCCGACATCTTCACCACGTCGCCGGCGATCGCGCAGAACGACCTGGTCGTGCTGGCCGATCCGAAGCACAATTTCGCCGCGCAGAACGTGGTCCCGCTGTTCAACGCCGCGAAGAAGTCCGACAAGGCCGTCGCCGTGCTCGACGCGGTCTCGGCCAAGCTCACCACCACCGAACTGATCTCGCTGAACACGGCCGTCTCCGGCGACAGCAAGATCGAACCGAAGGCCGCCGCGCTCGCCTGGATCACCGCCCAGGGGCTGAACTCCCCCATCGGCTAGGCGAACCCGCGCCTCGAGGAGAATCGCATTGTCCGACATCGAATTCCGCGGTATCGACAAGACCTATCCGAACGGCACACACGCGGTCCGCGATCTGAACCTGCACATCGACTCGGGATCGTTCACCGTGTTCGTCGGTCCGTCCGGCTGCGGCAAGACCACCTCGATGCGCATGATCAATCGAATGGTCGACCCCAGCGCGGGCACCATCACCGTCGACGGACGCGACATCGCGACGGTCGATCCGGTGAAACTGCGCCTCGGTGTCGGCTATGTGATCCAGAGCGGCGGGCTGCTGCCCAACCGCCGGGTGATCGACAATGTGGCGACCGTGCCGATGCTGCTCGGACAGTCACGCAAGGCCGCCCGCGCGGCCGCACTGGAGGTGATGGACCGGGTCGGGCTGGATCGTGATCTGGCGCAGCGGTATCCGGCGCAACTGTCCGGCGGCCAGCAGCAGCGGGTCGGGGTGGCGCGAGCGCTGGCCGCCGACCCGCCGGTGCTGTTGATGGACGAGCCGTTCAGCGCGGTCGACCCGGTGGTGCGCGCGGAACTGCAATCGGAGATGCGGCGGCTGCAGTCCGAATTGCACAAGACGATCGTGTTCGTCACCCACGACATCGACGAGGCGATCACGCTCGGCGACAAGATCGCGGTGTTCGGGCTCGGCGGGGTGCTCCAGCAGTACGACACGCCGGAACATGTCTTGGCCCAGCCCGCCACGGATTTCGTCGCCGGGTTCGTCGGCAGGGACCGCGGGTATCGCGGACTGTCGTTCCGTAGCGCCGAAGCTGTTGCGCTGGCGCCGATTCGGATGATCGAGCCGGACGCCATCGCCGGATTGCGGCTCACCCAGGGCGAATGGGCACTCGTCGTCGACAAGCTCGGCAAGCCGGGCGGCTGGATCGACGTCACCGGCGTCGAGCGGGTGCGGGCCGGAAAACCGCTGGACTCCAGTGTTTCCGCGGGCGGCTCGCTGTTCACCCCGACCGGCGACCTCCGCCAAGCCCTGGACGCGGCGATCTCCTCGCCCTCGGGAATCGGCGTCGCCGTCGACGAGGCGGGCGCCGTGCGCGGCGGGCTACTCGCCACCGAGGTGCTGACCCAACTCGCCGAACAGCGAGTAGCCGAAGACTCCCGACGCAATCAGGAGTTCTTCACCCAGGGCACCTCGTGAGATACCTGATCGACAACTTCGCCGACATCATGGCGATCACCCGCACCCACCTGGTGCTGGCACTTGTCCCCTTACTGCTCGGCCTGGTGATCGCGGTCCCGGTCGGCGCACTGGTGCACGGAAACCGCTGGGCCCGGCGGATCACCACCACGACGTCGAGCCTGGCCTACACCATCCCGTCGCTCGCGCTGTTCGTGATCATTCCGCCACTGGTCGGCATCTCGATGATCGACCCGCTCAATGTGATCATCGCGCTCACCGTGTATTCGACCGCGCTGCTGCTGATCGCGGTGCCGATGGCACTGGATACGGTGCCCGACAGCGTGATCGATGCCGCCGACGCGATCGGGTTCGGCCGGATGCGGCGCACCGTCACCGTCGACATGCCGTTGGCGCTACCGGTTTTCACCGCTTCGCTGCGCGTCGTGGTGGTCACCAATATCGCCATGGTGTCGGTCGGCGCGCTGATCGGAGTCGGCGGGCTCGGGAAGCTGTTCACCCAGGGCTACCAGCGCGATTACCCCGACCAGATCGTCGCGGGCATCATCGTGACCCTGGTGCTCGCGCTGATCTTCGATCGGCTGGTGTTCCTGCTCGGCACCCTCGCAACCCCGTGGACCAGGGCAGACGCGCGCGTGAGCGGGGCCCGCTCGTGAACCTCTTCGTCGAAGCCTGGAACTATCTGAGCGACAGCGCGAACTGGGGCGGACCCACCGGCATCGAACATCGCCTGCTGCAACACCTGTGGTACAGCTTCCTCGCGGTGGCGCTGTCGGCGGTGATCGCGGTGCCGCTCGGGTCGATCATCGGGCACACGCGCCGCGGCAGTGCCGTGATGGTCGGCTTCGCCAATGCCATGCGGGCGCTGCCGACACTGGGTCTGCTCACCTTCCTGGTGCTCGGACTCGGGCTCGGGCTGATCCCGCCGCTGCTGGCGCTGATCACCGTCGGCATCCCACCGCTGCTGGCGGGGGCCTACGCGGGAATCGCGAATGTGCCCGCCGATGTGGTCGACGCCTCGCGGGCGATGGGGATGACCGAACGCCAGATCCTGTTCCGGGTCGAGGTGCCCAACGCGATGCCGGTGCTGCTCGGCGGGTTGCGCGGCGCCACGCTGCAAGTCGTCGCCACCGCGACCATCGCGGCCTATGTCAACCTGGGCGGGCTCGGCCGCTACATCTTCGACGGCATCGGGCTCTACCGATACGACCTCGTCTTGGTCGGCGCGCTGCTGGTCGCGGTGCTGGCGCTGGTGCTCGACGGGCTGCTCGCGGTGGCGGTGTGGGCGAGCACCCCCGGCACCGGCAGGCTCACCCGCGCGGGGACCGACCCCCGGATCTCAGTCGTCGCCGAGTAGCGCCCGCAGGTGCGGGTCGTCGGCCAGCACCTGCTGCATCCTGGCACGTTCCCGGGCACGCTGAGCGTTGGCGTGAATCCACTCCTGCGCCGCCTGCACCATCGCCACATTCACCGAAACGCCCGCGGCCGCCGCGGCCTCCGCGAGCTGTTCGGCGACGTCATCGGGAAGCTGCACGGTGATGGTGGTCATCGTTCGATGATCCCAGATGACACGACAGCGCCCCCGTTCCGTGGGAACGGGGGCGCTGTCCGGGAGAAACTAGGCGACGCCCTCGGCGCGCGCCGCTTCGGCGACGGCCTCGGCCACTGCCGGAGCCACGCGCGGGTCGAGCGGGCTCGGGATGATCTTGTCCACGGCCAGCTCGTCGGCGACGACGCCGAAGATGGCGTTCGCGGCGGCGACCTTCATGCCCTCGGTGATCCGGCGGGCACCGGCGTCGAGCGCACCCTTGAACACGCCGGGGAAGGCGAGCACATTGTTGATCTGGTTCGGGAAGTCGCTGCGGCCCGTCGCCACGATCGCCACGTACTTGGCGGCCACGTCGGGGTGGATCTCCGGGTCCGGGTTGGACATGGCGAACACGATCGCCTCGGGCGCCATCGAGGCGATGAGCTCCTCGGGGATCGTGCCCGCGGACAAACCGAGGAACACATCGGCGCCGGCGAGCGCCTCGGCCGGACCACCGGTCAGGCCACGCGGGTTGGAGCGGGCGGCCAGGTCGGCCTTCACACCGTTGAGGCCGTCGCGACCGGCGCTGACGATGCCCTTCGAGTCGAGCACGACCACATCGGGAACGCCGGCGGCGATCAGGATGTTCGCGCACGCCACACCGGCCGCGCCGGCGCCGGAGACGACAACCTTCAGCCCGGACATGTCACGGCCCTGCACCGCGGCCGCGCCCTTGAGGGCGGCCAGCACCACGATGGCGGTGCCGTGCTGGTCGTCGTGCATGACCGGGCAGTCCAGCGCCTCGATCACGCGACGCTCGATCTCGAAGCAGCGCGGGGCGGAGATGTCTTCCAGGTTCACCGCACCGAAGCTCGGACGCAGGTGGATCAGCGTCTGGACGATCTCGTCGGGATCGGTGGTGTCGAGCACCAGCGGGATCGAGTTCAGGCCGGCGAACTTCTTGAACAGCGCGGCCTTGCCCTCCATCACGGGCAGCGAGGCGCGCGGGCCGATGTCGCCGAGGCCGAGCACGGCGGTGCCGTCGCTGACCACGACCACGAGCCGGTCGGTCCAGGTGTAGGTCTTGGTGAGCGCGGCGTCCTCGGCGATCGCCCGGCTGACCTGGGCGACACCGGGGGTGTAGGCGATGGACAGGTCGCGCTGGGTCTCGAGGGGGGCGCTGAGCTCGACAGACAGCTTTCCACCGAGGTGACCCGCGAAGATCTCCTCCTGGGTGATCGCAGCGAGGCTCGCTGCGTCATCGGCCTTGGGCGCCGCGGTGGCATTCGGTGCGTCAGTCACAGGTGACACGATTTCACTCCTGCTCGAGTCGGGCTCAACCGGGGGACGGTTACCACCGGGTATATCGGAACTACGAATTTCTGGGACGCCGGATCGCTACGACACTGATGCGCTACGACGCTCATCGGGTGCGCGTCCGCACGCGTTTCACGGTGGCAACCGGTACACGTGGCGCGGCACTGATCCGCCGAGCGGAACCGGACGGGTGTGTCCGGGCGAGCAAAACGGGTCGACCAACGCTGCGACGGTGCGTCGCACGGCGGAAGGTCACCGATGTTTCCCCGAACCCGGCGGTGGCAAGGGAAGGGAATCCGCAACATTCTGCCAGCACGATGCGTCGATTGCCAAACCGCGTCATGTGTCGAGCGTAGCCGTGTCGAATTGCCGTGGCGTAAGCGAAAACTCGCAGCGCAGCGGGAACATCCGGTGAACTTTCACACCGTGGCGGGGGTGGCCGCGGTGAGCTCGCCACCGAGTGGCTCCGGCCATTCCTCCCGGCGCACCCAGACGTCGTCGAGCCCGCCGCAGCGCAGTCGGACCAGCCAGTCCGAGTGCGCGGCGGGGTGGTCGATGCGGCGGTGGATACCGCGGCTCTCGGTGCGCACGAGCGCGCTGTAGCCCGCCCACCGGGCGACGGCGAGCAGCGCAGCCGCCTGGCGAGCCCGCAGCTGCCCCACCCCGAGGCCACCCAGGTCGAACTGGGCGCCGGGCCACATCGCGTCCAGTTCGGCGATGCTGTCGCCGAGGCTGCCCGCGCTGCGCCGGTAGCTGCGGCGCAGCGGCAGCGTGTGTTCCTGCACCAGGCCGATCACCGACCGCGGGTCGATGTGGGCGTGCGGCCCGAGGCCCGCGCCCGGCACCGGACTCGCACTGCTCGCCCTTTCGTTGGCGACCGCGAACGCCGCGGCACCCTGCCCCGCCCAGGTGCCCGAGGCCAGCGCCCAGGCCCCGTTGAGGCCGCCGCGGGCGCCGGCCGCTCCGGTGACGATCTGCCGGCCGGTCACATCGCCGGCACCGAACAGGCCGCGGATCGTCGTCGAGCAATCGGTATCGGCGAGGGCCAGCCCGCCCGCACCACGGATCGTTCCCGCCAGTACCGCCCGCACGGGCACCCGGCCCGCGGCGTCGACCGCGCCGTGCCTGCTCAGCCAGTGCCGGACGGTGTCGGGCACCTCGCTCAGCGCCGCGAAGACCCGCCGGCCGTCCGCGATGGCGGTGAGCGCCGCCGGGTACCGGTCGGGCAGTTCGGCGCCCGCTTCGTCGTAGAGGGCCGCGAAATGCACCGACAGCCCGGGCGCGACCGCCGGATGCGGATGGACTCGCGACAGCACCGGCGCCAGTCCGTAGGCACTGGAGAATTCCATCCCGCACAGTTCGGCGCCTGCCTCGGCCGCCATCAGCAGGCCCTCGCCGGTACTCACCTCGGTGCCCGCACCGCCGGACAGGAACGCGCAACCACCGGTGGCGACCACGACCGCGCCTGCCCGGATGACCCACGGCCGAAACTTGTTGTGGCGCTGGACCCCCGCCGCACCGACCACGGTGCCCGCCGGGTCGACCAGCAATTGCAGCGCCGGATGATGATCGAGGATGCGCACGCCCGCCTCCAGCGCGCCGCGCCGAAGCCGGCGCAGGTAGCTCGCGCCGTCGAAGTGCGCGTGGGCCGGGTCGCCGCTCGGATCGGGCACGCGATGGCGGGTGCCCGACCAGGTCTGCAATCGCCGGTGGGTCTCGTCGACCACGCGGTGCAGCCAGGCCCGATCCCCGAGCCCGCCGCCGGAGACGAACATCTCCTCGACCGCCTCCGCGCGGCCCGGACCGGGCGGAATATCCCAGAGCACGGTCGTGCCGTACACGGTGGGACCGCTGGAACCGCAGCGACTCTTGTCGACCAGCACCACCCGCGCGCCCGTCGCCGCGGCCGAGACAGCAGCCCAGAGCCCGGCGGGTCCACCGCCGAGGATCAAGACATCCGTTTCGATGCTGGTCACAAAGAGAAATATTCGGGCACAGTTCACCCGTCCGCAACCATTACGCGGCCGTCAACCCCACCATTGTGTCCAAAGCAATACACCGGCCGTGACCAAGACCGCCGCGGACCCGAACAGCGTGGCCACACCGCGGCGCCGATCGGCGAAGACCTGCGCGACGACCACCACGACCGCCGCCACGAAATGCCACGCCAGCGATTCCGCGCCCGGCCCGGGAAAGTCGCGGCGCGAGCCGATCACCGCCGCGCCGACGACCACGCACAAGAGCACGAGTACCCCACCCGCGACAACGCCGCTGACCGCACGCAACAGCGTCACGGGGCGATCACCGGCGTCCCGCTCGCCTTGTCGATGAGTGCTTCGTACTGATCGGGATCGGTGCCACACGCGCCGATCTCGATGGTCTTGTTGCTGCCGTGATAGTCCGACGAGCCGGTGCGCACCAGGCCCAGTTCTCGCGAAAGACCGGTCAGCACAAGACGATCGGCTTCGCTGTGATCAGGGTGGTCGATCTCGAGCCCACCGAGGCCGAGCCCGGCCAGCTCCCTGATGTCGTCGAGCGCCAGCAGCCTGCCCCGCTTGCGTGCGCGAGCATGGGCGATCACGCTGACTCCGCCCGCGGCCGCGATCAGCCGCACGGCCCTCGGCAGCGGGGTGTCGGCCTTCTCGGCGTAGTACGGCCCGTGCGGCGCGAGCAGATCGACGAACGCGGCATTCACGCTCTCGACCACGCCCGCCGCGACCAGTGCCTGCGCCAGATGCGGCCTGCCCACCGCCGGACCCGCGGTCGCCATCACATCGACGGGATCGATCGGTAGTCCGTCGGCCGCCATCTTCTCGGCCATCGCCCGCACTCTGGCCACCCGCTCACCGCGCAACCGCTCGCGCTCCTCGGCGAAACCGCGGTCGGTGGGGTCGAACAGATACGCCAGCAGGTGCACCGGCACGGGGTAGCCGTCCTCCCCCATGCCCGTGCACGACATCTCCATGCCGCGCACCAGGGTGAGTCCCGAGGGGCGGGCAGCCTCGGCCTCCGCCCAGCCACCGGTGGTGTCGTGGTCGGTGATCGCGACGACGTCGAGGCCGGCCGCCGCGGCATGCCGCACCAGTTCGGCGGGGGTGTCGGTGCCGTCGGAGGCGGTGGAATGGGTATGCAGGTCGATGCGCACACCTCAGTCTTACAGTGCGGTGTCGGGTCCCGCGCGTTCCCGGGTGCGCGAGGACGGTGCCCGTAGGATCCACTCGGTGCCCTCATTTCCGCCGATGCCGTCGTTCCACGGGCCCCATCGCGCGACGAAAACTCCGCGACCGCGGGTCCCCGTACCGACGGCACGAGCGATCGTCGACTGCGGGGTCTACGTCGACGGCGAGCGGCAGCCGGGACATTTCACACCGCAACAGGCGCTGACCGCGGCGGAGAAGACCGATGCGGGATTCGTCTGGATCGGCCTGCACGACCCGGACGAGCGGCAGATGAACGACATCGCCTCGATCTTCGACCTGCACCCACTGGCGGTGGAGGACGCGGTGCAGGGCAGGCAACGCCCCAAGCTCGAGCGCTACGGCGACACCCTGTTCCTGGTGATGAGCACGGTCTGTTACGTCGAACACGACATCGACTCGACCAGCGAGATCGTGGAGACCGGCGACATCATGGTCTTCACCGGGCCGCGCTTCGCCGTCACGGTGCGCCACGGCGAGCACACGCACCTGTCCACTGTGCGCCACGAGCTCGAAAAGCAGCCCGAGCAGCTGAAATACGGGCCGACCGCGGTATTGCACGCCGTCGCCGACCACATCGTCGACACCTACGTCGATGTCACCGAGTCCGTCGGCGTCGACATCGACGAAATGGAAGAGGCGGTGTTCACGCCCGCCTCGAAGATCGGCATCGGCTCGATCTACCAGCTCAAACGCGAAGTGGTGGAATTGCGAAGGGCAGTCGCGCCGCTGGCGGTTCCGCTGGAGCGGCTGGTGAACAACACCGACTTACCGGTGCCGACCGAGATCCGCCGCTATCTGCGCGACGTGGCCGATCACCAGGCCAGCGTCTCCGATCACATCAGCTACTTCGACGAGGCGCTCAGCGGGTTGGTCAATGCCGCGCTGGCCAAGATCAGCGTTCAGCAGAACACCGACATGCGCAAGATCTCGGCCTATGCCGCGATGGCGGCGGTACCCACGATGATCGCGGGCGTTTACGGCATGAACTTCGACCACATGTGGGAGCTGCACCAGGTGTGGGGCTATCCCGTGGTGCTGATCGTGATGGCGGTGCTGTGCGCGGTGCTGTTCCGCAGCTTCCGCCGCAACGGCTGGCTCTAGAGATTCACCGCACCGCGCTCGGGATCACGCACGTCGATCCCGGCTTCGGCCCAGGCGTCGCGCAATGCCTGGGCGCCGCGCACGCGCACCCAGGCGGCCTCGGTCGCGGTCACCGGGGTGACGCTGAGGTAGCGCACCGGGTCGGCCGGGTCCGGCAGCGCGATCGCGGGAATATCGCTCTCGCCGAGCACGACCGCGGTGAACTTCGCGTTGCGCCACAGCGGTTCTCCGAGATCGAGTAGCGCGTCGGCCTGCAGCACAACGCCTTCCACCGCGGGCGAGGCGACCAGCACACCGAGGGATTTGGCCACCCCGACCTGCGGGTCGGCGCTCATCAGCAGCGTCAGGACCAGTTCCGCGCGCGGTCCGCGCACCGGGTCGGCCAGCAGATCGGTCGGATCACCCATCGGATGACGGGAACCGCCCAGCGTCGCGTAGTGGACCGCGCCGTCGCCCGGAATACGCAGGATCTCGACGGGTTCGAGCCCGAGGAAGGTCAGCGACGCCGAATCGACCTGTGCGCGTTCGACATCGAAGTGGTCCAGCACCGCGGCGCGAACCGTGTTCTCCACATCCATCGCGCTACAGGGCCAATCGGGCGAGCATGTCGCGGGCTTGTTCGGCGGACTTCGGATCGCACAGCACGTCGTAACGGCCCGCGACCAGCTGCATGGTCGAGGCGAAGTCGCGCTGACCCTTGGTGGCCGCGTACGGGATCGACGTGGTGATGACGCCGAAGACGATGCCGCCGAGCAGACCGACGACGAGCGGGCCGAGCGCACCGCCGGTGGTGGTGAACAGGCTCAGCAACAGACCGAGGAACAGGCCGAGCCAGGCACCCGACACCACGCCGCCGCCGATGACCTTGCCCCATGTGAGCCGGTACAGCACCCGCTCCACCTGCATCAGATCGACACCGACGATGGTCACGTCCTGCACCGGGAACTGCCCGTCGGCCAGGTAGTCGACCGCACGCTGCGCCTCGGCGTAGGTCGGATACGAGCCGACCGGCCAGCCCGACGGCGGCGTCGGCAGCGCCTGCCGCCCGCGATTCGAGTTGCCCAAGGGATTCGTCATAGTCCTATTCTGCTATTCGTCGACCGACTGTGCCGCAGTGAAACGCGCCATTCCACCCCCGCGGGATCAAGCGCCGGTTCTCGTCATCCCCGCGGCGCGCCCCTTGTCGGCGACAACCTGTGCCATCTTGGCGCTCGCTTCGTCGATCATCTCATCCCCCAACATGACAGCGCCACGCGCGCCACCGGCCTCGGAGGTGTGGAAGGCGTAGGTCTCCAAGATCAACTCGGCGCGGTCGTAGTCGGCCTGACGTGGACTGAAGATCTCGTTGGCCGCGTCCACCTGGCCGGGATGCAGTACCCACTTGCCGTCGAAACCCAGCGCGGCCGTGCGAGCAGCGGCCCGGCGGAAGCCGTCGACATCGCGAATCTGCAGGTAGGGACCGTCGATCGCCTGCAGCCCGTGCGCGCGGGCGGCGAGCAGGATCGTCATCAGGATGTGGTGGTAGGCGTCGCCGACGTCGTAGCCTTCCGGCTGCTCGCCCACCACCAACGTGCGCATATTGATACTGGCCATGAAATCGGCGGGCCCGAACACCAGCGTCTGCACGCGCGGGCTCGCGGTGGCGATGGCGTCGATATTGCGCAGGCCGAGCGCGTTCTCGATCTGCGGTTCGATGCCGATCCGGCCGACCTCGAGGCCGCTGGCCTTCTCCACCTGGGTGAGCAGCAGATCGAGCGCCTGCACCTGACCCGCGTCGGTGACCTTGGGCAACAGGATCGCGTCGAGCCAGCTGCCCGCGCCCTCGACCACGCTGATCACATCGGCGAAGGTCCATTCGGTGGACCAGTCGTTGACCCGCACCACCCGCAACTGCGAACCCCAGCCCGGTTCGTTCAGGGCCGCGACGATATTCGCCCGCGCGGCCGCCTTGGCGCCGGGGGCGACCGCGTCCTCCAGATCGAGGAACACCTCGTCGACCGGCAGCGTCTTCGCCTTCGCGATCATTTTCGGGTTGCTACCCGGCACTGCGAGCACCGAACGACGTGGCTTCATGAGGAGTGCCTCCTGACTGGTGCGGCCGTCCCCGACCGATAGCCTGATGGTCATGGCAACCACCAGGGTGTATGTCGCCCGGCTCGCCGGCCTGACGGTGCTGGGTCCGGACGGGGAGTCTATCGGCCGGGTCCGCGATGTGGTCGTCGCCGTCCGGCACGGACGCCAGCCGCCGCGTGTGCACGGACTCGTCGTCGAATTGCTCACCCGGCGACGCATTTTCGTGCCGATGCTGCGGGTCACCGCGATCGAACCCGGCATGGTCACCCTCAATACCGGGACCGTCAGCCTGCGCCGCTTCGCCCAGCGCCCCGGCGAACGCCTGGCCATGGCCCAGATCCTCGATTCGCCGGTACGCGTGAACGACCCGGATCTGCCGGACCTGGCCGATATCGACGTGCTCGTCGCCGACCTCGGGATCGAGCAGACCAGGACAAGGGATTGGATCGTCAGCCGGGTCGCGGTACGCGGGCATCGGCGGATCGGGCGCAGGCGCTCGGTGCACGTGGTCGAGTGGTCGCAGGTCGACGGGCTCACCCCGGCCGAGGTGGACCGGCCCGGCCAGGACGTGACCACCCTGCTCACCCAGTTCGAGGGGCTGCGCGCGGCCGACGTGGCGCACCGGTTGCGTGAGCTGCCGGAGAAACGTCGCATCGAGGTGGCGATCGCTCTCGACGACGAACGCCTCGCCGACGTGGTCCAGGAACTGCCCGACGACGACCAGGTCGACCTGCTCGGCCATCTCGAGGTGCGCCGCGCCGCCGACGTGCTCGAGGCGATGGACCCCGACGACGCCGCCGACCTGCTCGGCGAACTGCCCGAAAGCGAAGCCGAATCGCTGCTGGCCCTGATGGATCCCGAGGAATCCGAACCGGTGCGCCGGCTGCTCGCGCACTCCCCCGACACGGCGGGCGGTCTGATGACGCCGAAACCGGTCGTCCTCGGGCCCGCGACGACCGTCGCCGAAGCGCTGGCCCGGGTCCGCGACCCCGACCTCACGCCCGCGCTGGCCTCGATGGCCTTCGTCGTGCGACCACCCACGGCCACTCCGACCGGCCGCTACCTGGGCTGTGTGCACATTCAGCAGCTGCTGCGGGAACCGCCCGCGCACCTGGTGGGCGGGATCGTCGACAGTGACCTGGCGCCGCTGTCACCCGACCTGCCGCTCTCGGCGGTGACCCGCTATTTCGCCACCTACAACCTGGTGTGCGGGCCGGTGGTCGACGCGGAGAACCATCTGCTCGGCGCGGTGACCGTCGACGACGTCCTCGATCATCTGCTGCCCGAGGATTGGCGCGAAGAAGAGCCTCCGGCGCTGCAGCAGGTCGAGGCGAGCGGGAGCACGGCATGAGTGAGAAGAATCCGGCGCGGCAACGCTTGGAGACGCCGGTCGGGTCGCGCTTCCGCTTCGACTGGGATTCGGACGCGTTCGCGCAGGCCAGTGAGCGCGTCGCCCGGTTCCTCGGCACCGGGCGCTATCTCGCGATCCAGACGGTGATCGTGATCGTGTGGATCCTGCTCAATGTGTTCGCGGTGGCGCTGCGCTGGGATCCGTACCCGTTCATCCTGCTCAACCTGGCCTTCTCCACCCAGGCCGCCTATGCGGCGCCGCTGATCCTGCTGGCGCAGAACCGGCAGGACAACAGGGACAAGGTCTCGCTCGAAGAGGACCGGACCCGGGCCGCGCAGACCAAGGCCGATACCGAGTTCCTCGCCCGCGAACTCGCCTCGCTGCGGCTGGCGGTGGGCGAGGTCGCCACCCGCGACTACCTGCGGCGTGAACTGGAGGAGATCAAGGACGTGCTCGACCGCATCGATGCGGTCACCACGCCCGACGGCGCGCCGAAGCCGGACAAAAAGCGAAAAGCGGTCCGCAAGAAAACCTCCGGTCAAACGGCCTCTTCCGCCCCGATTTCGCCTGGTGCTCCAGATGTATGACCGGAAATGCTCAACAACTTCCTGACCGGTAGGTAACCTGGATCACGTTGTTCCGGGTGGGCCGGAGGGGGACTCTGCGGCCTGCCGCTTTTCGACGAAAAGGGTGTGGCCGTGCGAATTTCTGCTCCGATAACGATGTCGGCCCTTGTAGTCGCAGGTCTGGTCGCCTCCGGGTCCGGGGTGCACACCAGCGACCCGAGCACCGCGCCGACCGCACCGGAGGCCCTGCTGGCGGCCACGGCGAGCACCGCCGAGGACACACCCGAAACCGATCCGTCCGAGATCGTCGGCCTGCTGCCGGTCGCGCAAGAGGCGCCGCGCCGGTTGCGCGCGCTCAACGCCAACACCGCCGCACCCTTCGCAGGAACCGTTCCACTGCAAAGCATTTCGCTGCCAACGGGCAGCGGCGCGCTCGGCATCCCGGAGATCGTGCTCGCCGCCTACCGCAACGCCGAGCTGGCCATGGAATCCGCGCAGCCGGGCTGCGGGCTCACCTGGAACCTGCTCGCGGGCATCGGCCGGATCGAATCCGGACACGCCAGCAGTGGCCGCACCGACGCCGCCGGTACGACGACGACGCCGATCTTCGGCCCCGCGCTCGACGGCACCCTGCCCGGCAACGAGGTGATCAAGGAAGCCGACGGCGGTTTCGTGCGAGCCCTCGGGCCGATGCAGTTCCTGCCGAGCACCTGGGCGCACTACGCCGCCGACGGCAACGGCGACGGCGCCTCGGACCCGCACAATGTCTTCGACGCGGCGCTGGCCGCGGGCAAGTACCTCTGCTCGGGCGGCATGAACCTGCGCGAGGCGGCCCAGGAGTTGCGGGCGGTGCTGCGCTACAACAACTCGATGTCCTACGCGGCCAACGTGCTGAGCTGGTCGGCGGCATACCGGACCGGCGGCGCGCCGAGTCAGGTGGCCATCTCGCCGGAGATCATCCCGCCGGGCAGCGGTCCGCTGGTGGCGCCCAATGTGCTGGCGGCCTCGACCAACACGCCCACGCCCACCACCACGCCCACCCCGACGACGCCGAAGGTCACCACGCCCACACAGGTGATGATCACGCTCCCCGGTCTGCCGCCGATCCCCTGCGGGATCTTCTGCCCGGCGCCGGTCGCACCGCCCGAGACGTGCGTGAGCGAACCGCTGCCCGCGCAGATGCCGAACCCGCTCGCACCCGAGCCGCAGCCCGCCGACAAGCCCGCCGAGCAGACCTACGGCGCTGCGGCGCCGAAGGATCCGGCCGCACCCGAGCAGCCGGTGGTCGAGCCCGCCGCGTGTACCCCGGCGACGGTCGCACCCACGGAGACCCCGGCACCCACCACACCGGAGAAGACACCGGAACCGGGTGTCGCCCCGGCCGAGGAGCCCGCACCTGCCGAGCCCGCGCCGGTGGCGCCCACCCAGCAGCCCGGCATCACGCTGCCGTTCGGCATCGTCATCCCGCTGCCGCCCGCCCCCGCACCGGCCCCGTAGAAATCAAACCGAAATACAGATCACGGAGGGGTAACAAAAAGGTCTCGGGTGCGGTAATCTCTTCTCATCCAACACGGTTGAGGAGGGCACCACACAGTGGGTCGTCATCGGAAACAGCCTGCTACGACAGTTCGCCGTAGCTCGCTCATCGCACTGACCGGATTGGTCCCCGCTGGACTGGTAGCCGTGACAGCGGCCGCCACCGAGGCGACCACGGCAACCAACGCAGCTGTCGAGCACGACCTGCTGCCCGGCGCCGAGCCGGAGGCTACGGCCGATCTGGTCTCGTCGCCCCAGGCCGACATCGCCGAGATCGTCCACGCGGAAGCGCGCCAGTCCCCCTCGGCCGCACCGGTCGTGAAAACCGTTGCACTGCCGGATGATCGCGCGTCCGCCGATCTGCCCGCGGGTCCGCTCGGTATTCCGGGCATCGCCGTTGCCGCCTACCAGACCGCCGAACAGCAACTGGCCGTGGAGAACCCGCACTGCGGGATGTCCTGGTCGCTGCTGGCCGGCATCGGCCGCGTCGAATCCACCCACGCCTACGGCAAGGCCGACGCGCAGGGTAACCCGATCAAGGCGGTCTACGGGCCCGTCCTCGACGGCAGCCTCTCCGGCAACAATGTCATCCACGACACCGACGGCGGCGACCTCGACGGCCTCGGCGGCTACGACCGCGCCATCGGCCCGATGCAGTTCCTGCCCGAGACCTGGCACCGCTACGCCGCCGACGGCAACGCCGACGGCATCGCCGACCCCCAGAACCTCTTCGACGCGGCCCTCACCGCGGGCCGCTACCTGTGCGACGGCGGCCTGAACATGCGCGACCTCTCCCAGCAGTCGAAGGCGATCCTGCGCTACAACAACTCGATGGCCTACGTCGCCAACGTGATGGCGTGGTCGGGTTCCTACTCCAGCGGCCTCGCCCCCAAGCCCCAGGACCTCCCCCGAATCCACTAGGAAGCGGGCCTACCGGCCAGCGACTGTCGTCCCCGGATCGTCGACCGATCCGGGGACGCATAACATCGGGGGTATGTCAGTGATTACGGAAGCGGATGTGCGGGCGGCGCTCGCGAAGGTCGACGACCCGGAGATCCGCAAACCGATCACCGAGTTGGGGATGGTCAAGTCCATCGCCATCGCCGACAGCGGTGACGTGCACATCGAGATCTACCTGACCACCTCCGGGTGCCCGTTGCGGACCGAGATCGTTCAGCGGGTCACCAAGGCCGTCGCGGATGTCAACGGCGCGGGGGCGGTGACCGTCGATCTCGATGTGATGAGCGATGAGCAGCGCACCGAGCTGCGCAAGTCGCTGCGTGGCGATTCGGCCGAGCCGATCATCCCGTTCGCCCAGCCCGGCTCGCTGACCCGCGTCTACGCGGTGGCTTCCGGTAAGGGCGGCGTCGGCAAGTCCAGCGTCACCGCCAACCTCGCCGTCGCGCTGGCCCAGCGTGGACTGTCGGTCGGTGTGCTCGACGCCGATATCTACGGCCACTCCATCCCGCGCATGCTCGGCTCCGACGCCAAGCCCACCCAGGTCGAGCGGATGATCATGCCGCCGGTGGCGCACGACGTGAAGATGATCTCGATCGCGCAGTTCACCCAGGGCAATACCCCCGTGGTGTGGCGTGGTCCGATGCTGCACCGCGCACTGCAGCAGTTCCTCGCCGACGTGTTCTGGGGCGACCTGGACGTGCTGCTGCTCGACCTGCCGCCCGGCACCGGCGACGTCGCGATCTCCCTCGCCCAGCTCATCCCGAGCGCCGAGATCCTGGTCGTCACCACCCCGCAGATCGCCGCCGCCGAGGTGGCCGAGCGTGCGGGTGCGATCGCCCTGCAGACCCGCCAGCGCATCGCCGGGGTCGTGGAGAACATGTCCTGGCTCGACCTGCCGGATGGTTCACGCATGGAGCTGTACGGCTCCGGCGGCGGCCAGGTCGTCGCCGACCGCCTCACCCGCGCCGTCGGCTCGAATGTGCCGCTGCTCGGCCAGGTCCCGATCGAGCAGGCCCTGCGCGAAGGCGGCGACGACGGCAACCCGATCGTGCTCTCCGACCCGGCGAACCCCGCCGCCGTCGCCCTGCTCGGTATCGCCGACAAACTCGCCGTCCGCAAGCGCGGCCTGGCAGGCATGTCACTGGGAATCGATACCACCCGTCATCTCTGATTCGGGACTTGTCAGTGGCGTTGCCTAGGCTGGCTTCATGCTGACGCTGCTTCTATACGTGCTCATCGTCGGGTTGGTCGCGGCGATGCTGTTCCTTGTCGCCAGTGCGGTATTCGGGCGGTCCGAGGAGCTCGGGCCGTTACCCGAGGGGACCACCGCTACCGTGCTGCCCGCCGACGGCGTCACGGGGGCCGATGTGCGGGCGTTGCGATTCCAGCAGGTGGTGCGCGGGTACAAGGCCGGCGAGGTCGACTGGGCGCTGGGCAGGCTGGCCGAGCGGATCGACGAACTCGAGTTCGAGCTGGCGCAGGCTCGGCAGTGGCAGGCGCAGGTGGCGGCGGGCCAGGATCGCGGGTGAGCGAGCTCGCCGACGACGGCCTCGTGCGCTGCGACTGGTCGACCGGCTCGCAGCTGTACCGCGATTACCACGACACCGAATGGGGTCAGCCCCTGCACGGTGACGACGCCATGTTCGAACGGCTCTGCCTCGAGGCCTTCCAGTCCGGGCTGGCCTGGATCACCGTCCTGCGTAAGCGGCCCGCCTTCCGCAGCGCGTTCGCCGGTTTCGAGATCGCGAAGGTCGCCGAGTTCGGCGATCACGACCGCGCGCGGCTGCTGGCCGACGCGGGCATCGTGCGAAACCGCGCCAAGATCGACGCGGTGATCAACAACGCCCGGGTTGCTCGCGACCTGCCGGTGAGCCTGGACGAGCTGCTGTGGTCGTTCGCACCCGCGCCACGCCCACGGCCGGCCTCGATCGAGAATGTGCCCGCCACCACACCCGAATCCATTGCTCTGGCAAAGGAATTGAAGCGCCGAGGGTTCGCTTTCGTCGGTCCGACGACGGCGTATGCCCTCATGCAGGCAACCGGCATGGTGGACGATCACCTGGATGTTTGCTGGGTGACAGCGGTACCGAACGGAACCGACTCCGCAGTCACATTTCGCACTCAGGTGTCCGCCCGCGACGGCAATAGGGAAGAATAGGACCGGTGTGGCCCGCCGAACACCCGGCGAGCCCGCTGGTTGGCGACAACCGGCAGACGAGAAAACAGTGCGCAGAACCACCGCGCAGATCTGGAGGGAGCAGAGGATGGCGGCCATGAAGCCCCGTACCGGGGACGGTCCCCTCGAAGCAACCAAGGAAGGTCGTGGAATCGTCATGCGGGTTCCACTCGAGGGTGGCGGGCGTCTGGTCGTCGAACTCACACCGGACGAGGCTGCGGCGCTCGGTGACGAACTGAAGAGCGTCACCAGCTGAATGCGCTGACCGAGGTCGCCGCACTTCTGGCCTGCCCGGAGTGCGGCGACGAGCTGCAACCGCACGATCGTGCGCTGCGATGCGGTACCGGTCACAGCTTCGACATCGCCCGCCAGGGCTATGTGGGACTGCTGACCGGCGCATCGACGAAAATGACCGGCGACACCGCCGACATGCTCGACGCCCGCGCCGCTTTCCAGGGTGCGGGCCATTTCGCCCCGATCGCCGCGGCGATCGTTCGTGCCTTCGACACCGCCGCGACGGTGCTCGAAATCGGGGCGGGCACGGGCTACTACCTCGCCGACGTGCTCGACGCGCATCCCGATGCCCTCGGCATCGCCTTGGACGTGGCCAAGCCCGCCGCCCGCCGCGCCGCGCGGGCGCACCCGCGTGCGGCCTCCGTGCTGGCCGACGCCTGGCGTGGCCTGCCACTGCGCGAGGACGCCGTCACCGGCGTGCTCTCGGTGTTCGCCCCGCGCAACCCCGCCGAGGTCGCCCGCGTCCTCGCGACCGGCGGACGCTTCGTCGTCGTCACTCCCACGGCGCGTCATCTGGGCGAACTGATCGGCCCCCTCGGCATGGTGGGCGTCGATCCGGACAAGGATCGGCGCCTGGCCGACTCGCTCGCCGGCGCGTTCGCCCGTGCTGAGCACACCCTCGTCGAGTTTCCGATGAAGCTGTCGCGCACCGATGTCACCCGTGTCGTCGCGATGGGCCCGTCGGCCTTCCACCGCACCCCCGCCGACGATCCACGCATCGCGGCACTCTCGGACACCACCGAAGTGACGGCGTCGGTCACCGTGTCGACCTATCTGCCGAACCACTGACCTAGCGCAACACACTCCGATACACGTCGAGCGTGTGCTCGGCGATCCGCGCCCAGTCGAACTCCGCGATCGCCCTCGCCCGCCCGGCCTCGCCGTAGCGCACCGCCAAGGCCGGATCCCCCGCGACCTCGTTCACCGCGGCGGCGAGCGCGCGCTCGTACTCCCCGGTCGCCTCGGGGTCGTAGTGCACCAGACGCCCGGTGACCCCGTCGTCGACCACCTCCGGAATCCCGCCGACATCCGAGGCCACGACGGCGGTCGCGCACGCCATCGCCTCCAGATTCACGATGCCCAGCGGTTCGTACACCGACGGGCACACGAAGACCGACGAGGCGGACAGGATCTGGCGGACCTGCTCGGCGGGAAGCATCTCCTTCACCCAGAAGACGTTGCCGCGCTGCCGCTGCAATCCGTCGACGGCGGCGGCGACCTCCACCTCGAGTTCCTTGGTATCGGCCGCACCCGCGCACAACACCACCTGGATGTCGGGGGCGAACGAGGCGGCCGCGGCGAGCAGGTGCCCGACGCCCTTCTGCCGGGTGATCCGCCCGACGAAGGACACGATCGGCAGGTCGGCGCGCACGCCGAGCCGCTCGAGCACCGGCGCCTCGTCGGCGGCGGGCGGGCCGGGGTGCCACACGCTCGCGTCGATACCGTTGTGCACCACATGAACTCGATCGGGGTCGATCGCGGGATAGGCGTCGAGCACATCGTGGCGCATGCCTTCGCTGACCGCGATCACCGCGTCGGCGTTCTCCATCGCGTTGCGTTCCGACCACGACGACAGCCGATACCCGCCACCGAGCTGCTCGGCCTTCCACGGCCTGCGCGGTTCCAGCGAATGCGCGGTGAGCACATGGGGGATCCCGTACAGCATGGCGGCGAGATGACCGGCCAGGCCCGCGTACCAGGTGTGCGAATGCACCACGTCCACGCCGCCGGCCGCGTCGGCCATCCGCAGCTGCGCCGACATCATCTGCAGCGCGGCGTTGGCGGCGTACAGCTCGGGGTCGGGGCGATGCACCACAGCACCGGCGCGCGGCGCGCCCATACAGTGCACGGTGACGTCACAGAGCTCACGCAATCGGGAAGTGAGTTCGGTGACATGTACTCCCGCACCGCCGTACACCTCGGGGGGATACTCCCGGGTCAGCATCGCCACCCGCAGCGCTTGCGCTGGAGTCTGCTCGCTGTCGGTGCCATCACTCACCGGTCCAAATTAGACCCTCGGGTCGACATGGGCCACCGTAACCTCGCTGGCCCTGTACTTTGAGCAGGGTGAGGAGCCAGCCGCACGTACTCGGGATCGTGCTCGCCGGTGGCGAGGGCAAACGACTGTTTCCACTCACGGCCGACCGCGCCAAGCCGGCGGTTCCGTTCGGTGGCGCCTACCGGCTCATCGACTTCGTGTTGAGCAACCTCGTGAACGCGGGATACCTGCGCCTGTGCGTGCTCACCCAGTACAAGTCGCACTCACTCGATCGCCACATCTCCCAGACCTGGCGGCTGTCCGGCTTCACCGGTGAGTACATCACCCCGGTGCCCGCCCAGCAGCGTCTCGGGCCGCGCTGGTACACCGGCAGCGCCGACGCGATCATGCAGTCGCTCAACCTGATCTACGACGAGGATCCCGACTACATCGTGGTGTTCGGCGCCGACCACGTGTACCGGATGGATCCGGAACAGATGGTGGCCAGCCACATCGCCTCGGGTGCCGGCGTCACCGTCGCGGGGATCCGGGTACCGAGGGCCGAGGCCAGCGCGTTCGGCTGCATCGACTCCGACGAGTCCGGCAAGATCACCCAGTTCCTGGAGAAGCCCGCGCACCCGCCGGGTACCCCCGACGACCCGAACGTGACGTTCGCGTCGATGGGCAACTACGTGTTCACCACCCGCGTGCTGGTCGACGCCATCCGCGCCGACGCCGAGAACTCCGATTCCGACCACGACATGGGCGGCGACATCATCCCGAAGCTGGTCGCCGACGGCAAGGCCGCCGTCTACGACTTCGCCGACAACGACGTCCCCGGCGCCACCGAACGCGACCGCGGCTACTGGCGCGACGTCGGCACCATCGACGCCTTCTACGAGGCGCACATGGACCTGGTCTCGGTGCACCCCGTCTTCAACCTCTACAACAAGCACTGGCCGATTCGCGGCGCGGCGGAGAACCTGCCGCCGGCGAAGTTCGCGCAGGGCGGGCTCGCCCAGGAATCGATCGTCGGGGCAGGCTCGATCCTGTCGGCGGCCACGGTCCGCAATTCGGTGCTGAGCTCGAACGTGGTGATCGAGGACGGCGCGACAGTCGAGGGCAGTGTGTTGATGCCCGGTGTGCGGATCGGGCGTGGCGCGGTGGTGCGCCACGCGATCCTGGACAAGAACGTGGTGGTCGGCGAGGGCGAGATCATCGGCCTCGATCTCGACCGTGACCGCGAGCGTTTCGCCGTCAGCAACGGCGGCGTGGTCACCGTCGGCAAGGGGATCTGGGTCGGTTAGCCCCGCGAGGCGCAGAGCAGACCGTCACCGATCGGGATCAGCACGCTGGTGAGCTCGGGGTTCTCGGCGATCGCCCTGGTCGCCGCGCGCACGGCCTGCGTCGCCGGGTCACGCTGTTCCTGGTCGGGCACTCGCCCGCCGAGTAGCGCGTTGTTGAGGATGAACGCACCACCCGCACGCAGCAGCCGCACGCCCTGTTCTACGTAGTGGGGGTGTTCCATCGGCGCCGCGTCGATGAAGACCAGGTCGTAGGAGCCATCGGCCAGCCGGGGCAGCACGTCCAGCGCGCGTCCGTTGATCAGGCGCGTGCGCGACGGGGTGATCTCGGCGGTCCGGAACGCCTCCTTGGCCGCGCGCTGATGCTCGGGCTCGGAGTCGATCGTCGTCAGGGTCCCGTCCTCCCGCATCCCGTCGAGCAGCCACAGCCCGCTGACGCCCGCTCCGGTACCGACCTCTACCACCGAGCGCGCGCCCAGCATCTGCGCGTACATGCTCAGCAGCGCGCCGACCGCCGCGGGCACCGGCGCGGCACCCAATTCGGTGGCCCGCTCACGCGCTTCGAGAAGGACCTCGTCCTCGACGACGGACTCCTCCACATAGGCCAGGTTCCGCTCCACGTTCGATGCCACAGCTATGAGGCTAAGCCACCGGAGGGGTATGTGTATTCAGCAAAGGGACGGATCCGGCACTGTGTCGCACAGATCCCGAACAATTGCCGAAGGTTTGCGGATCGGTCACAACAGTCCCCGAACTGCTGGTTCTCCGTTGCCGGCGGGACTAGGCTCGAGTCCGACCAGAATTCTCAGGTCACACTCAGGATCTCCACACCTGACCCATATCAGCGCAGGAAATAGTTGCCCTACGCAAGGCCAGCCGATCGCGGCGGGCACGAGGCTCGGGAACAACCACACACAGTTGCTGGTTGATTGTCGGTAAGCAAGGTTCGCTGACCCGGACCAGCAAGGTTTCGTGCCAGCGGTCCCGAGTAGGAGGTGTCCCATCCCGATGGTAGACACGGCGCGTCAAGACGCCACCGACCAGACTCTGCCCGCTGATCTCATCGCGGCAGAAGCCGAAGAACTCGACGCCGAACTCACCGGCACCGCCGCTTTCGACGCGACCGGCGATCGCGCCGCCATGCCGTCCTGGGACGAACTCGTCCGCGAACACGCCGACCGGGTCTATCGCCTGGCCTACCGCCTCTCCGGCGATGCCCAGGACGCCGAGGACCTCACGCAGGACACCTTCATCCGGGTGTTCCGCTCGCTGCAGAACTACCAGCCCGGCACCTTCGAGGGCTGGCTGCACCGCATCACCACCAACCTGTTCCTCGACATGGTCCGCCGCCGCAACCGCATCCGGATGGAAGCGCTGCCCGAGGACTACGACCGGGTGCCCGCCGAAGGGCCGACCCCCGAGGACGCCTACCACGACTCCCGTCTCGACCCGGACCTGCAGAAAGCACTGGATTCGCTGGCGCCGGAGTTCCGTGCCGCCGTGGTTCTGTGTGACATCGAGGGTCTGTCCTATGAGGAGATCGGCGCCACGCTCGGTGTGAAACTGGGGACCGTGCGCAGCCGGATCCATCGCGGGCGTCAGGCACTGCGCGAGTACCTTGCGCATAATGGAAGTGAGCAGCGGTACTCCGCTGAAGCCCCATCGGTGTGACGGGTGTTCCGACGTCACCCGGTGGCTCAGGTGATGTCGGTCGGAAGGAAGAAATCCGCATGAGTGTGGACCCCAGTGCCGCAGGTCGCCCGCCGCGCTTTCAGCCCACCGAGCACTTGGCCAGTGAGGCAGTCGCGGCCTTCGTCGACGGCGAACTGCGGATGAACGCGTATCTGCGCGCCGCCCAGCATCTTTCGGTCTGCCCCGAGTGCGCGGCCGAGGTCGATGCCCAGCAGCAGGCGCGGATCGCGCTGCGCCGCGCCGCCGAGGTGGCGATTCCGCGCAGCCTGCACGACAGTCTCTCGCGCATTCCGCTGGCCGACCTCCCCGGCAACGCACCCCAACCGCAACGCCGTAACGAGGCATTTCTCGGATTCATCACAGATTCCTTCACCGCGACCCGGTGGACAACGTGGCGGCGCAAGTAGAGTCTGCGACGTGACAGGCGAATCGACGAATTCCGGATCGGCCGACCACTCGGATTCGGGGGCTGAATCACCCAGGGCGGATGCACGCACGGACGCGCGGGGCACCCTGCGCCCTTCCGACGCGCCGAACCTCGGCCCGCGCCCGGTCTACCGGCCGCACATCGACAGCCACACCGCGCGCGCGTTCCGCCGCCCGAACGGCCAAGCCGGTTCGTTCGCACCGCACGACCCGCAGCGCGCGGCCGGTAAGGGCGCCGACGACGGAATCGTCCAGCGCCCGCCCGACGGCGTGCTCGCCGAGGCGTTCGCCCGGCCCGAGGGCTCCTCGGAGCTGCTGCAGCGCGAGCCCGGCGCCGACGAGCCGAAGACCGTCGTCGCGGGTCCGGTGGATCCGTGGCGTGACCCCGACGCGGCGGCCAGGCTCGGTTCGCCCGCCGTCGACACTCCCCCGCCCGCCCGGCTGCCTGTCGCGGACAAGCTGAGCGCGCGCGAGGTGCTGTTCGGTTCGCGGGTGGCGCCCAAGGCGCTCGCGATCTTGGCCGCGCTGGCGCTCGGCATCGCCGTGATCGGCGGCCTCGTCGGCCGCGTCACCGCGGAGACCGCGTCCACGCTCACCTCACGCAAGGTGACCCTCGATCAGAGCGCGGGTGTCGAGACTCCGCACAGTCAGATCGCCGCCGTCGCCAATGCCGTGCTGCCCTCGGTGGTGTCGATCCGGGTCACCGTCGGCGACAACGGCGCGACCGGTTCCGGCGTGGTGATCGACGGCGGCGGGTATGTCGTCACGAACAATCACGTGATCTCGATGGCCGCGACCGACAAGTCCAACCGGGCCGCCATCCAGGTGCAGTTCTCCGACGGCACCCGGGTGCCCGCGCAGATCGTCGGCCGTGATCCCAAGACCGACCTCGCGGTGCTCAAGGTCGAGGCGAAGAACCTGACCGTGGCCAATCTCGGCAAGTCCGCCGACGTCCAGGTCGGCGACGACGTGCTGGCGGTCGGTTCGCCGCTGGGCCTGAGCAAGACCGTCACGTCCGGCATCGTCAGCGCCCTGCACCGTCCCGTGAAGCTCGCGGGCGAGGGCAGCGACACCAACGCGGTGATCGACGCCGTCCAGACCGACGCCGCGATCAACCCGGGCAACTCCGGTGGCGCGCTGGTCGACATGCAGGGCCGCGTGGTGGGCATCAACACCGCCATCCGCAGCGAGACCGGCGGTTCGGTGGGCCTCGGCTTCGCCATCCCGGTCGACGTGATGACCACCGTCACCCAGACCCTGATCCGCGACGGCCAGATGCACCACCCGACCATGCGCCTGGCGGTCCGCACGAAGACTGTCGCCAACGAGGTCACCAGCGGCGCCCAAGTTGCCGATGTCGCCCCCGACGGCCCTGCCGGGCGGGCGGGAATCAGCGAGGGTGACGTGATCGTTCGGGTCGGCGACCGTGAGGTCACGAGCGCGGATGAGTTCACAGTGGCCGAGCAGTCGCATCAGATCAATCAGACCGTGATCGTCCAGCTCATTCGGGACGGCCGCAAAGTGGATGTGCCGGTGACCCTGGAGTCCGATTAACCCTGCCGAAATTCTTTCTGGCGCAACAGTAGTCGTACGACATAGACTCGGGGGCGTTCGATTCGGAATTACCTGGGGAGGGTGACGATGCTTCGTCTCGTCAAATTGTCAATCGGATCTTCGATCGCGATGGTCGCGCTTGCCGCAGCGTTGGCGGCGCCGGCCGCAGCGGAAACCAACGACCAGTACGTCGACTGGTTCGTCTGCCAGCAAACCGGCGGGAAGACGGCGGTGGCGACAGACGGTCAGGAATACTGCTACAACGGACCGCACCACGGCAAGATCGTGGTGTATCCCACGTAGAAGTATTTTCATCCGAATGCCAGGTGGTCGATAGGCCACCTGGCATTTGTTGTTCGTTTGGGCGCAATCACCTCATTCCGGTACCGGCGTCCGGCAACCGGTAGTCTGAGATCTGTGTTCAGCAACATCGGGTGGAGCGAGATGATGATTCTGCTCGTCGCCGCCCTAGTGATCCTCGGCCCGGAGCGACTGCCCGGTGCCGTCCGCTGGACCACGGGGGCGCTGCGCCAGGCGCGCGACTACGCCAGCGGCGCCACGTCCCAGCTGAAGCAGGAACTCGGGCCGGAGTTCGACGACCTGCGCAAACCGCTCGCGGAGCTGAACGAGTTGCGCGGGATGAGTCCGCGGGCCGTGGTCACCAAGCACCTGCTGGGCGGTGACGACTCGGTGCTGCGCGATCTGGAGAGCGCGGTGCCCGACAAGCAGCAACTGTTCGGCACCAGTAGCGGCATGCCCGGCACCCCGGCCAAGCCCGAGCCGCAGAAGTCGCTGGAGCGCAACGAGCGCCCCCCGGTCGACTACGACGCGACCTAGCACGCCCCGGACCAGGGAACACACCGCACGGTCGGCATTTGCTACGAGGTCGCGCCGGCCGAACACTGCGGCGGCGACCTCGCCCGTCTGTGATTTGCCGACAATCCGCGTCCGAGACCGTTGTCTCGCAAGACAGTTCGATGTCAACCGATATAGACACACAACGCTGTCGAGCTGTCTAGACTTCGCACATGTCGGCCGATGACGTGGCACGAGTTTTCGCGATCGAAGACAAGGTCGAGAGACTCAAAGCAGCCACCGACGGGGTGGCGGCTGCCCAGCAGACCATCAACGAACTAACGAGGATCCGGCGAGCCGTGATCCGGGAACTCCATGCCGACGGCTGGACGTTCGCGCGGATCGGTGCCGCCGCCGGATTGTCGCGTGCGCGTATCCACCAGGTGAGCACCCAGGGCCCCGTGCCCGAGGGACTGTTCTTCGGGCACGGCACGCTGACCGTGCTCGCCCCCGAGGTCCGCTCCGGCAGGCTGCTCGGCGCACCCGACCCACAAGCCGCCCAACGCCTGGCCGAGCTCCTGCGACAGCTCGGCTTCGCCGCGAACGTCGAGACGTTCATGCCGGGCAGGCCGATCGACCTCAATCGCGACGGGCTGGTGATTCTCGGCGGGCCCGAGCTCTCGCCGAGCCTGCGTCAGCTGGTGGTGGCCGATCCCCGCCTGCGCCGCACCGTCACCCGTGCGGGCGATACCCGGCGTGGCATCGAGGACAGGGCCGCGCGCCGCGTGTACCGGCCGGGCGGCACCGAACCCCACGACATCGCCTACCTCGCCCGGCTGCCCCGGCCCGACCGCCGCGGCAGCATCATGCTGATCGACGGGCTGCACCCGCCCGGCTCGCTGGGTGCGATCCGATTGCTGGCGACCCGGTTGGCGACCCTGCACGAGCGCGCGAGCAGTCATCTTTTCTCTGTTCTCATCGCGGTCCGATACGACCGCGCAACCGGCGAACCAGTTGATGCGGATCTACTCACCCCGGTATACCGGCATGAAACAGACCCCAAGTTGGCTACGACCCGGGTTCGTCCATAGTCTGAATTAAACTTGCCATACTTGGTGATCTGCATCACTGTACTGTTATGGATCACAAGTCGCCCGCGATGGTTAGATTGCTAGCGAGTAACCGAGTGTGAGTAGGTGAGCATCAGATGTTCTCGTCTCCTGAGGCCGGCGCATGCCGGGTTCTGCCCGTGCACGCGAGTGGTCACCCAAGGCCCGTTCCGCCCTTCGACGCGGGGCCGGCCAGCGGCGACGTCATCGTCACCACCCATCGCATCACCTACAGCGACCGGCTGAAGGTCTTCATCGGCCCGCACGAGGACGTGGACAGCTTCTTGCGCCCCCTGCGCCGGATGGACGGTCATCAGCGTTACGCGCTCGATCTGACCGTGCTGCCCGAACCGGTGCCCGCCACCGAGGTCACCACCTCGGTGAGTTCGGCGCGTGGCGATCTCGCGCTCGGTTGCGCCGGCTCGGCGGACGCGATGACGCTGCAGCTGCGCAGGACGGTCGATCACGTCACCCGGCGCTTCACCCTCGGCCTACCCGGCGGACGGCTCGGCCTGCCGACCGTTTACCTCCCGCACGGCGACGAGGACACCTACGTCTACCCGGAAGAGGTGTTCACCGCCGACAACGCGGTGGAGATCTTCCGCGACTTCTTCCACACCGGTGCCGTGCCGCCCGGCCTCCAGCAGCGCGAGATCCTCGACTGACGACTCCCGGCCGCTCGCCGCGCGAGCATGCCCGGAGATAGCTAGGCTGGTCAGCACGGTCACAACGCCCGGACGGTGATCGTGGAGAGGCCGGTGCGCGATGCGTGATCTGCTCGGGCAGGTGCTCGAAGTGCTCCCCGATCAGGCCCTCGCGCTGGCCAGGATCGTCGACCGGACCGGTGCCGGGCCGCGCGAAACCGGGGCCGCGATGGCGGTCACCGCAGACGGACGGGTCCTCGGCTCGCTGTCCGGCGGCTGCGTCGAATCGGCGGTGCTCACCGCCGCCCACCAGGTTCTCCTCGACGGCCACGCCACCCTCGAGCGTTTCGCCGCCGCCGATGAACTCACCGTCGGCCTGCCGTGCGGTGGCGAGATCGAAGTCTTCGTCGAACGCCTCGATCGCACCGACCTGCCCACACTGCGCGCACTCCACGCCGCGCTCGACGCGCGCCGCCCGGTCGCCTACGCCACGACCCTGGAGTCGGCCCCCGACCGAAAACTCCTGTACCCCGGCACTTCCTCGCCATGGCGCGGCCTCGATCACGACGCCGCCGCCCTCCTCACCGCAGGCCACAACGGCCTCGTCGGCGCCCAGGACTGCACCCCGGCCCAAGCCGACCGCCCCCGCACCTTCGTACAGGTCTTCCGCGCGCCCGCCCGGATGATCCTGGCCGGCGCCAACGACTACACCCGAGCACTGACCGTCGCCGCGATGAACCTCGGTTACCACGTCACCGTCGTCGATGCCCGCGAGACGTTCACCACCCCGACGCGTTTCCCGGCAGCCGACGAGGTGGTCGTCGACTGGCCGCATCGCTACCTCGACGCGGAACAGGAGGCCGGCCGCGTCGACGGTCGCACGGTCGTCTGCGTTCTCACCCATGACCCGAAATTCGATGTCCCCCTGCTGGCTTCGGCCCTGCGCCTGCCCGACGTCGGATTCATCGGCGCACTCGGCTCCCGCCGGGCGCACGCCGAACGCACTGTCCGCCTGCGCGATGCCGGCCTCACCGCCGCCGAAACTGCCCGCATCCGCAGCCCGCTCGGCCTCGACCTGGCCGCCGACACGCCCGAAGAAACCGCCGTCTCCATCCTCGCCCAGATCCTCGCCGACCGGGGAAACACGACGGCACAACCCCTGGCGAACCTCGACGGCCCCATCCACCGTCGGCCGAATTAGCGCCGCCTCGAGAATACGAACAACCCGGCCCCTGTTCATCCGCGAATAATTTCGATACAGTTTGTTTCAAAGTTCTGAAACAGATTGTCCGGAAGGAGTTCGGTGCGACCACCCGATCCACGAACGGTGCGCAGTCGTGACACCGCGCTCACCTCGGCTCGCGAACTATTGATCGAGCAGGGATTGGCCGGGCTCACGCACGGCGCCGTCGCGGCGCGCAGCGGGATCAGCCGGGCCACCCTGTACCGGCTCTGGCCGGAGCCGACCGATCTGGTTCGCGCCACCCTGACCCAGCACATCACCCTCGCGCAGCCGGAGCCGACCGGGGATCTGCGCGCCGATCTACTGACCGAACTGACGGCCACTCACGCGATGCTGCACGAACCGGCCACCGAGCAGGGCATGCGGGTGATGATCGAAAGGGCCGCTGTCGACCCGAGATTCGCGCAGGTCAAGGAGGCGCTGTACCGGTCGGGAACCCGGGCCGCGCGCACGACCTTGACCGAAGCCGTCGCCCGCGGGGATCTGCCTGCCGAACTCGATGTCGACCTCGCGCTCGATCAGCTGCACGGTCCGCTGTTCTTCCGTCGTCTGGTCGCCAACCGGACTTTCGACCTCGACTATGTGCGTGATGTCCTCGACGACTTCCTCCGCACCCACTCCCCGAAACACCTACGTCAGCAAGGAACTTCGTGACATGACGACCGTCGTCTCCAGAAACCTCTCCGCCCCGCGTGTTCTCGTCGCGCTCGTCGCGGTCATCACCGTATTCGGCGCTCTGCTGGCGGATTTCATCATTCCGGCGGGAGCGGCACAGCATCTGCGCAACGACGCGTGGCCGCCGCACGCGAAATTCCACGACGCCCAGTACATCGCCATGTCGATCCTGCTCGGCGGGCTCGCGTTGACGCTGCTGCTCCGGCGCGATGCCACCCGGACGAGCTTGTGGACAGCCTGCGCGATCCTGGCCACGCCGTGGCTCGGCCTGCTGGCGGCAATGCTGTTTCCCGGCACCGCCGTTCACGATCCGGAGTTCGCCGCCACCACGATCATCGGCCTGCATCCGCAGGTGTTGCTGGCGGTGATCCTGTTGGCGCTGCTGACCGTCGCCGTCACGCTCAGCGCGCGTCATCGGGACTGACACACCTCGGGCACCGCACCCGGTCCACCGACCGAGGCGACGCCCGAGGTGGACGACTACGCCGCGACTTGTTCGGGGCGAAGGGTTTTCATCGGCGGGCGGTCTTCGAGGGAGACCGTGGTGGTGTGGGCGATGAATTCACCCTCGATCAACGGGAACTGGGTGAGGGGGGCGCCGGAGTCGGGGACGCCGCTGCGGCGCAGGGCGGTGCCGAGGATCTGGCGGCTCATAACGCCCAGATCGGCGAGGGGGCGGTTGCGGTGGGTGCGGACGCCGAGGTTCACCTGGGTGATGGCGTCGAGGCCCATCGTGTCGTAGGTGTCGAGGAGCAGACCGATTTCGACGCCGTACCCGGGGGCGAAGGGAACCGAGGTGAGGAGCTCCCGGGTGCCCGCGTATTCGCCGCCCAGCGGCTGGAGGACCTGCGCCAGTTCGGGACGAAGAGCGGCCAGCAGTGGTCGGGCGACGAGTTCGGTGACGCGGCCACCGCCGTTGGCGTCGACCGACTCACCCTGACGTAACGGGCGGCGGTAGTACGCCTTGGACAGGTGGGTGCCCTGCATCATCAGCAGCGGGCCGAGGAGCTTGGGCACGAAGGCTGGGTCGGGATCGATCAGGTCGGAGTCGACGAAGGCGATCAGGTCGCCGGTGGTGGCCGCCAGCGACCGCCACAGCACCTCCCCCTTACCGGGGACCGGGTCGAGTTCGGGAACGGCCTCCTCGCGTGAGATCACCTCGGCGCCCGCCGCGCGTGCGCGTTCGGCGGTCGCGTCGGTGGACCCGGAGTCCAGCACGATCAGTTCGTCGACCAGCGTGCCGAGCAGCGGCCGGATGCTGGCCACGACATCGGCGACGGTGTCCTGTTCGTTCAGCGCGGGCAGCACCACCGAAACGGTGCGGCCCTCCTTGGCGGCGACGAGTTCGCCGACCGTCCAATCAGGGGTGTCCCATGTGTGGGTAGTGGCCCAGGCGGGCTCGCGGTGTTGGATTTTCATGCCAGACCTCGCAGAGTTCGTGCGGGGGGCCGGATGCCCTGGATCGCGGCGATCATGTCCACGACCCGCCGGGTTTCGGCGACTTCGTGAACCCGGAAGATCCGAGCGCCCGCGGCGGCCGACCATGCGGTTGCCGCCAGTGTGCCCTCGACCCTTTCGGTAAGACCTACCCCTAGAGTCTCCCCGATAAAATCCTTGTTGCTCAGTGCCATCAGGACTGGCCATCCGGTTTTTACAAGACCGTCGATTCCGCGCAACAACTCGAGCCCGTGATAGGTGTTTTTCCCGAAATCATGAGTGGGATCGATCACGATGCCATCGGCTCGCACCCCCGCGGCCGCGGCGTTCTCGGCCGCGGCGACCACCGTCGCGGTCACCTCGGCCACCACATCGGCATACCGGACACGGTGCGGCCGGGTGCGCGGCACGGCGCCACCGGTGTGACTACAGACGATGCCCGCACCGGTCTCGGCGGCGACGTGCACGAGATCGGGGTCGGCGCCGGCCCAGGTGTCGTTGATCAGGTCGGCGCCCACGGCGACCGCCGCCCGCGCGACGTCACCACGCCAGGTATCCACACTGATCAACAGGTCCGGATACTTCGCCCGGATCGCCGCGACGAACGGCACCACTCGCTGCGTTTCCTCCGTCGCGTCGACGGTGACACCCGGCCCGGCCTTCACCCCGCCGATGTCGACCAGATCGGCACCCTCGTCGACCGCGCGCGAGACCCGTTCCATCGCGGCCTCGTCACTGAACGTGGCCCCACGGTCGTAGAACGAGTCCGGCGTGCGATTCACGATCGCCATCACCAACGCGCGATCCGTCGCCACCTCGCGTCCGCAAAAAGTCTGCTCGGTCCGCTTCCCCGGGACTTCTGCCGACAACTCAGGACCGCGACTGCTGGTGCTCCGGGCAGGCGGTTCGTTCTCTGGTCGGGGTCCGGGCGTACCCGACGAGTTACCGATGTTCATGCGAAATCAGACGTTACCTTGCTACCTCGGGGCTTTGCCGACGGCAACGTCAGCCGCGTATTCGTCGTAAGCCGGGATGTAGCCGTCCGCCGGGCCGGACAGCACGTACAGCTGACTGTGCGGGTCGGGTGCGTAGCCCTGCTTGCGCAGTTCCACCTTCCGGCTCTTGAACGTCGAGGTCTGTTCCAGTTCCTGCACCACTCGCACGTACAGCGGGACCGCGTACAGCGGCAGGCGCCCGTAGGCGGTGGCGGCCAGTGCCTTCCCGTCGAACGCGGCGTCGGTGGCGAGGGTGATCGCGGCCATGCCCGCTTTGCCGTCGGTGCCGGGGATGTCGACACCGTAGACGACGGCCTGTTCGATGCTCTCGTGGTGCCCGAGCGCGCCCTCGACCTCCGTGGTCGCCACGTTCTCACCCTTCCAGCGGAAGGTGTCGCCCAGCCGGTCGACGAACGCGATGTGCCAGAAGTGCTGATCGCGGACGAGATCGCCGGTGTCGAACCAGCAGTCGCCCTTCTTGAAGCCGTCGCGCACCAGCTTGGACTCCGACGCCTTCTTGTCGGTGTACCCGTCGAACGGCTGACGATTGTTCACCTTCGCGAGCAGCAGCCCCACCCCGCCGGACCGCACCCGGCGCAGCTTCCCGTCCTTACCCCGCCGGGCGTGGCCGGTCTCGTCGTCGTACTCCACCACCGCGTACGGCAGCGGGCACAGCCCGGCGGTCCGGTCGACGCCGAACGCGTTGACGAACGCCAGCGGCGCCTCGCTGGACCCGTAGAACTCGACCACCCGGCTGATCCCGAACCGGCGACGGAACTCGTCCCACAGTTCGGGCCGCAGCCCGTTGCCGACGGCCAGCCGGACCCGGTTGCCCCGCTCGGCGGGCCGCACCGGCTGGTTGATCAGGTACCGGCACAGCTCACCGATGTAGATGAACGCGGTGGCCCGTTCGCGCGCGATCTCGTCCCAGAACCCCGACGCCGAGAACTTGCGGCTGAGCACATAGGTCGATTCGCCCGCGAGCACCGCCGACAGCGCGACCGTGAGCGCGTTGTTGTGATAGAGCGGCAGGCAGCAGTACAGCGCGTCGTCGGCACGCAACCGGACACCGAGCCCGCCGAGCCCGGACATGCTCTTGGTCCAGCGCTGATGGGTCATCACGCTGGCCTTGGGCAGGCCGGTGGTGCCGGAGGTGAAGATCAGGAACGCCCGCTCCCCCGCCCGCACCCGCTCGCACACGGCAGGATCGGAATCGGCCGCGGTGCGGGCGGATTCGGCCAGTTCCTCGGCGGGGAGCACGTTCGCCGCGGGCTCGGGCAGCGATTCCAGCGCCTCGGCGCACTCCTCGCCGACGATGTTGAGCACGCTGCCGAGCAGTCCGATGCTGTGGGCGAGGACCTGATCGCGCTGGTTGTAGTTGAGCAGACCGACCGTGGCGCCGAGTTTGAGCACCGCCAGTACCGTGAACAAGGTCTCGGGCCGGTTGGTCATCAGCACACCGACCACATCGCCGCGCGAAACCCCGCGCGCGGACAGCACCGCGGCGTAACGGTTCACCTCACCGTTGGCGGCGCGATAGGTGTAGGAACGGCCCTCGAAACGCAGGAACACCCGATCGGGTCTGCGGTGCGCGACCCGCTGGAAGTACAGGCCGATGGAGGCTTTGTCCTTGGGCCCCACCAGCATTCCGCGCGCGTTGCGCAGCATGCCGGGGGCGTCGAGTGCCATTGCGGGCAGGGCTTTGGCCAAGTCGAACACGCTTACCGTGTCGCGGGCGTCTGTGCTCACGTCGATCTCTCCTACTGGGCTGCCGGTTCGAGCGCGGCGAACGCGGTGGGCAGGTCGGTGGCCACGACGAGGCGCTCACGCGCCTGCCTGGGCACAATTGTGCGTTCGGACAGTTCATCGATCCAGCGGAACAGGCCGTCGTAGAAGCCGTTCGCGTTCAGCAGGACCACGGGTTTGGCGTGCTCGCCGAGGTAGCCGCCGGTCCAGGTCTCGAACAGCTCCTCGAGTGTCCCGATGCCGCCCGGCAGGGTGAGGAACGCGTCGGCGCGCGCTTCCATCAGCTGTTTGCGCTGGCGCATGGTGTCGGTGACGAGCAGTTCGTCGGCGTCGACATCGGCGACTTCCTTGTGCACCAGGTGTTTCGGGATCACGCCGATGGTGTGCGCGCCACCGGCCCTCGCCGCGGTCGCGACCGCGCCCATCATCGACACGTGACCACCGCCGGAGACCAATTGCCACCCGCGCCGGGCGATTTCGGTGCCGACTCGCGCGGCGAGGCTGATCAGATCGGGATCGGTGGTGCTGGCGGAGCAGTAGACACAGACGGAATAGCTCACCATTGATCCTCGGTGCCGAGACGTTCGATGTTCGCGTGGTCGCCGGTCTCGCCCTGGATGATCCGCACGACCTCGTCGACGCTGTCGGTGAGCTGGATCAGATCGAGATCCTCGGGCGAGATCTTGCCCGAGCCCGCCAGCGAACTACGCAGCCAGTCGACCAGGCCCGACCAGTAGTCGACCCCGAACAGGATGATCGGGAACCGGGTGATCTTGCGGGTCTGCACCAGGGTGAGCGCCTCGAACAATTCGTCGAGGGTGCCGAAGCCACCGGGCAGGCAGACGAAGGCCTGGGAGTACTTCACGAACATCGTCTTGCGGACGAAGAAGTACCGGAAGTTGATCCCCAGATCCACCCAGTTGTTGAGCCCCTGCTCGAACGGCAGCTCGATGCCGAGTCCGATCGAGTAGCCGCCCGCCTCCGAGCAGCCACGGTTGGCCGCTTCCATCGCGCCGGGCCCGCCACCGGTGATCACCGCGAAACCGGCTTCGCTGAGCGCGGTGCCGATCGCCTTGCCCGCCACGTACTCGGGATGATCGGGACCCGTACGCGCCGAGCCGAACACCGTCACCGCGCGCGGAATCTCCGCGAGCGCACCGAAACCCTCGACGAACTCGGCCTGGATCCGCAGCACCCGCCACGGATCGGTGTGCACCCACTCGCTGTCCTGCCGCGTATCGAGCAGGTTCCGGTCGGCGGTCCGCACGCCGGGCTTGCGCTCGCGGCGGAACATCACCGGCCCACGGAACTTCGGCTTGGCCTTCCCAACCTGTTCATCAGCGGAATCGGTAGACATGAACCCAACCTACTGTGTTGGATTCCGGGCACGGGCGCGCAGTTGGCGGATCGGCCGGGCCACGGCCACCCCGCGCACTCGATCGAGCCGAAGGATTCTCTGTGTCGCTTGCAGTTCCGGCGCGTTCCGGTCGCGTTCTCGCGGTGCTGGTCGCCCTGGCCGGTGCGTTGATCGCCGCGTTCGTCGTCGCGCCGCGCCCGCTGGCGAACGGTACGGGCGCCGGCTTCGGTGACGAGAGCGATCTGCGGCGAGCATTGCGCACGGCCTTCGCCGAGTACTGGCAGGCCGGAACCCGGGACTTCCCCGCCGAGCTCACGACGGTGGTCGACTACTGGTTCCGCTATCACCTCGCCAAAGCGGTGCTCGCGGCGATGCTGCTGGCCGTGCTCGTCGCACTGGCGGTGCTGCTCTGGCGGGCGTTCCTCGTGGCGGGTGCGGCCGGACGCGGTCAGCGGGTGACGCTCGCGGCATCGGGTGGCGCCGCCGCGGTGCTGGCGCTGTGCTCGCTGGTGCTGGTGCTCGCGAACGCGCAGGGCGCGCTGACGCCCTTCGCCTCGCTGTTTCCCTTACTGCCGGGCGACGGGCCCGCCACGGTCCTCGCCCAGGTCGACCAGCGGTTGGCCGACGGCACCCGAACACCCCCGCTGGATGTGATGATCGAGGAGTTCGCTCGCTATCACGTCGCGATGGCCGCGCTCGCCGCCGTCACCGCCGTTTCGCTCGTCGGGGTGTGCGCCTTCCTGTGGCGTGCCGCCGTCTGGTCCGCCGACCGGCGCTCTCGCCGCGTCCTCGCCGTGTTCGGCACCTTCTCGGCCGTGCTCGCGCTGAGCATGGTCGTCGTCGCCGTCGCGAACACCACCAACGCATCGGACCCGGTCCCCGGTCTGGCGGCCCTGTTCACCGGCGGTTGGTGAGCGGCTAGGGCTTCGACAGGTAGGTCCGCAGCATCGCGGTGACGGCGGTGATCTGGCTGAGCGGGACGTGCTCGTCACGTTTGTGGGCCAGGTTGGGATCGCCGGGGCCGAAGTTGACGGCGGGGATACCGCGGGCGGCGAAGCGGGACACGTCGGTCCAGCCGTACTTGGCGCGCACGCCGCCACCGCCGTGCGCGTTGACGGAGTCGATGAGGGTGCGAGCGGCCGGTGCGGTCAGGCCGGGGAGGGCGCCGGGCGAGGAATCGGTGACCTCGAAGGCGACATCGAGTCCGTCGAAGACCTCGCGGACATGCGCGACGGCCTGCTCGACGCTGCGATCGGGGGCGAAACGGAAGTTCACATCCACCTCGGCGACATCGGGCACCACATTGCCCGCGACCCCACCCGAGACCCGCACGGCCGACAGCCCCTCGCGGTACACGCAACCGTCGATATCGACTTCGCGCGCCTCGTAGGCCGACAACCGCGCCAGCACGGGCGCGAGACCATGAATCGCGTTCTCCCCCAGCCACGCTCGCGCCGAATGCGCGCGCACACCCGCGGTGGTCAAGCGCACCCGCAACGTGCCCTGGCAGCCTGCCTCGATCCAACCCGCCGAGGGCTCACCGAGAATCGCCAGATCGCCTTCGAGCCATTCCGGCAATTCCCGCTCGATGTGCCCGAGGCCGTTGAACTCCGCGGCGATCTCCTCGCCGTCGTAGAAGATCAGCGTCAAATCATGGGCCGGATCGGCGATCGTGGCGGCCAGGTGCAGGAATACCGCATCGCCGGACTTCATATCGACTGTGCCACAACCGAACAGCACCGCTTCACCGTCGACTTCGTCGGGTCGGCTCGGCACATTGTCCGCGATCGGCACGGTATCCAGATGACCCGCCAGGATCACCCGCGTCGGCAGCCCGCGCCGCGTGCGCGCCAGCACCACGTTTCCGTGCCGCAGAATCTCGAACCCGGCGGTCTGCTCCCGTAACGCCTGCTCGACCAGATCCGCGATCTTGGCCTCGTCACGCGACACACTCGGCACGTCGACGAGGGCGGCGGTCAACTTGATCGGGTCGGCACGCAAATCGAGAGTCACATCTTCGACAGTAGTACGGGTGCGCCCCGATCCCGGAGATCCGGGCGAAGCAGACCGCGTGGTCGAACGCACAGGGCCCGCGGCACACCGCACCGGCCGCAACGGGCAAAATGGCGTCCGTGAGTATTCAGGGAGCAACTGCAGTCGGTATCGCCAATGTGACCTCGGACGGAACCGTCCTCGATACCTGGTACCCCAGCCCCGCGCTGGGCGAGTTCACCGAGACCGGCTCCCAGCGCCTCGACGCCGCCGACGTGCCCGAGTTCGCCGAACTCCTCGGCGTGGACGCGGCGCGTGGGGTCGAGGTGATCGCGGTGCGCACCACGATCGCGGACCTGTCGGCCGCCCCGGTCGACGCGCATGAGGTCTACCTGCGTCTGCATCTGCTCTCGCACCGCCTCGTGCGACCGCACGGCCTGAACCTCGACGGCCAGTTCGGCCTGCTCAGCAATGTCGTGTGGACCAACCACGGCCCGTGCGCGGTCGACGGCTTCGAGCAGACGCGCCTGAAGCTGCGCGCCCGCGGCCCGGTGACGGTACTCAGCGTCGACAAGTTCCCCCGCTTGGTCGACTACGTGGTCCCCGCCGGTGTACGCATCGGCGACGCCGACCGGGTTCGGCTCGGCGCGCACCTGGCCGCGGGCACCACCGTCATGCACGAGGGCTTCGTCAACTTCAACGCGGGCACCCTCGGCAACTCGATGGTCGAGGGCCGTATCTCGGCGGGCGTCGTGGTCGGCGACGGCTCCGATGTGGGCGGCGGCGCCTCCATCATGGGCACCCTGTCCGGCGGCGGCACCCAGGTCATCTCGGTCGGCGAGCGTTCGCTGCTCGGCGCCAACGCGGGTGTCGGCATCTCCCTCGGCAACGATTGCGTGATCGAGGCCGGCCTCTACGTCACCGCGGGCACCAAGGTCACCGGACCCGACGGCACCGTCGTCAAGGCCGCGAGCCTGTCGGGTCAGGACAATCTGCTGTTCCGTCGCAATTCCACCACCGGCGCCGTCGAGGTCGTGCCGCGTAAGGGCACCGGCGTCGAACTGAACGCCGCATTGCACGCCAACGATTGATCTCCTCGAATTGCCGGGCCGAGCGGCCCGGCAATTCGCGGCACCAGAAACAATTCAGCAAATATTGCGGTTTCATGACGATGAACCCGAATGTGCGACAAGCAATTTCGCACGCTAACCTTCGTTTCGCTGGTCCGATCAGGACGGCGAAAAAGCGGAGGGATTACAAGAATGAAGTTCGGAAAGATCACTACTGCTGTTTTCATGGCAGTCGCTGCGGTGGGGATTACCGCGGCCACTGCTCACGGTGCGCCCGCGGTGGCCACCGAGCAGCCCGCTGTAGTGGCTTCGGGGGGCGTGACTTCTGGCGTGACGCACGGAATCAACTACCAGACCACGGTCTCGCCCGCTGACAAGACCGTCACCTGGGCGGTCGACAGCGGCAAGTTCGAGCTCGCCGCCGACGGCGCCTCGGTGCTGCTGAAGGCCACCGACGGCGCGATCGTCGACCAGGCGCCGCTGCGCTCCGAGGTCGCGGGCCTGCCGATCGCCGTGAACCAGCAGATCAGCGAGGACGGCCGCACCGTCAAGCTGACCTCGACCATGGCGCCCGAGGATTCCGCGAAACTGAGCAACATCGCGGAACTGAAGGACATCAGCTCCTACGACCGGCTCATGGAGCAGGTCAACAAGAACCTGCCCGGCGTCGTCATCGGCGGCGTCATCGGCGCGTTCTTCCCGTTCCTGTGGCTGTTCACCATCCCGGCGGGCATGGTCATCGGCGGCTACGTGATGGGTGGCCAGGAATTCCTGGATGCCGTGATCGCGTTCGCGACCGGTCAGCCCTGATCTGACCTCGCGATAGGGAAAGGCCTCGTACTTCTGCGGAGTACGGGGCCTTTTCGCCGTGATGCGGATCACTGTCACAAACGAGGGCCTGGCCGCATCCCATGGTTGAGCACACAGTTCCCATGGCAGGAGGCACAGATGAACATCGTGGTTATCGGCGCAGGATACGCGGGTACTGTCGCGGCGAACCGGCTGCAGCGCAAGGCCCCCGATGCCCGCATCACCGTGATCAATCCGCGCGGCGTCTTCATCGAGCGGGTGCGATTGCACGAACAGCTCGCGGGCAGCGGGACCGCGGCCCGGCCGCTCACCGAGATGCTCAGGGACCCGATCGCGATCGAGACCGCGAGCGTGGACAAGATCGGCGACGGTGTCGTCACCCTCGACGACAGCCGGAGCCTGGACTTCGATCACGCCGTCCTCGCGGCGGGCAGCATCGCGAACCCGCTACCCGGCGCGATCCCGGTCGGCACATGGGAAGGCGCCGAGCAGGCACGAATCGCGCTCGAGACGCTGCCGTCCGGCGGGATCGTCACGGTGATCGGGGGTGGGCTGACCGGGATCGAGACCACGGCCGAGGTCGCCGAAGCCCGGCCCGACCTGCGCGTCCGATTGGTGAGCGGGACCGTCGCCGCCGCGCTGTCGGCCGGTGCGCAGCGGCACATCCGCACCACACTGGCCCGGTTGGACGTGGAGATCGTGGCCGACCAGATCGCCGAGATCGACGGGACGACCCTGCGACTCGACTCGGGCACCGAACTGCGTTCCGACCTCACCCTCTGGGCGATCATCTCCGCGGTGCCCGAACTGGCCGCCCGCAGCGGACTCGCGGTGGACGTCGACGGCCGAGCCCTGGTCGACGCATCCTTGCGCAGCGTCACCGACCCGCGCGTCTTCGTCGTCGGCGACTGCGCCGCCGTCCCCGGTATGCGCATGGCCTGCGCCACCGCGGCTCCCCAGGGCGCACACGCGGCCGATACGCTGGCCAGGATGATCAAAGGACGGGAACCGCAGCCATTTTCGATGGGCTACGGCGGGCAGGGCATGAGCCTGGGCAGGCGCGACGGAGTGCTGCAGACGACCGACCGCCGAGACACCGCCCAGCGGCTCTACGTCAGCGGACCCGTCGCGGCGTTCACCAAGGAACGCATCAGCCGCTATGCCGCCTACGCCTCCCGCACCGGCAACAGCGTGTGGATCAACGGCCCGAAACGGTGATCCGGGCACACGTCGACACCTTCACCGAGAACCGGCGGCTGCTGTTCTCGATCGCCTACGAGATCCTGGGCTCGGTGGTCGACACCGAGGACGTCCTGCACGACAGCTACCTGCGCTGGTGCGAGGTCGACCGCACCCTGGTCGACAATCCGCGCGCCTACCTCGCACAGATCGTCACCCGGCAGGCGCTGGGTGTGCTGCGCTCCACCGCCCGCAGACGCGAGGAGTACATCGGGCCGTGGCTGCCCGAGCCCCTGGCCACCGAGGCGGACGGCGGGGTCGAGCACGTGCTGACCGGCGAGGCTGTGACCACCGCGATGCTGCTCGTGCTGGAAACGCTCACGCCGGTGCAGCGGGCGGTGTTCGTGCTGCGCGAGGTGTTCGCGTTCGACTATCCGGAGATCGCGGCGGCGGTGGACAAATCCGAAGCCGCTGTGCGACAGCTGAATCAGCGCGCCCGCAACCGGGTGCACGCCGCACGCCACACCGCCGTCGCCACTCCCGCGCAGGCCCAGTCGGTGGTCGAGAAGTTCTCGATCGCGGCCGCCACCGGCAATGTGCAAGCACTGATGGACGTACTCGCCCCCGAGGTGGTGTTCCTCGGCGACGGCGGTGGTGTGGTGAACGCGGTGCGCAGGCCGGTACACGGCCAGGACAAGGTGGCCAGGCTGGTCATCGGCTTGCTCGCCAAGGGACAGCGGCTCGGTGTCCTGGGCGCGCACCTCGGCATCTACAACGCGATGCCCACGATCCTGGCGACCGTCGACGGCGTGCTCGACCAGGTGACTTCCATCGAGGTCACCAACGGCCGGGTCACCGCGATCTACTCCATGCGCAACCCCGAAAAGCTCAGTGCTGTGCGGGTTCCGGACTGAGGCCGAAGGCGATCACCCGGTCGGGGTGGATCCGGATGAGCGCGTCGGACTGATCACCGAGGTAGGACTCGACCCCGGTCAGCGCCTCGGCGGTGCCGCGGATCTCGAGGCAGCGCACCCGCCACGGGCGCACCGAGGCGATGTCGTCGACGACGAAGGCCACCTGTGCGTTGTCGGCGAGATTGCGGAACTTCTTGGAGGCGGCCAGGTTCCAGCCCGCGATGTCGATGGTGCCGAGTTCGGCGTTGTAGCGGAAGCCGACCGGATTGTTCTGCGGGGTGCCGTCGCGGCGGACCGTCGCCAAGCGCCCGAGCTGCTGGGTCGACAGGTAAGCGAGGTGTTCCGATGTCAGCGTTGTGCTCATGCACCGACGCTAAAACCTCGAGTGCGGTCGAGGTCAAGGGTCGCCGGGGGCGAGGGGGTGAGCGCACAGCCGCGAGCGGGCATCACCCCTCGACCTCACAGGGTCCGCGCGCTAGGCTGTCAAATATACGGCACCGTATAACTGGAGGTTCGACATGACGCTTCCCCCTGGTCAACGCGCGATCGACGGCTTCCCCCGTTTCGGCACACATCTCCATCACCCACCGCCGCCGATTCCCGCGAACCCGGTGATCGAGATCGGCGGGCCGCTGACGGAACCGCTCACGCTCACCCCGGCGGACCTCGCCGAGCTACCGCGCGTGCAGGTGCGGGCCGACTTCCACTGCGTGGCCGGCTGGTCCGCCACCGACCTGCGCTGGGCGGGCGTCCCGTTCGCCACGCTCTATCGCACGCGCGTCGAACCGCTGCTCGCGCCGGGTAGCTCGATCAGCCATGTCGTCTTCGAAGGGCTCGACGGTTATCGATCGGTCGCGCTACTCGCCGACGCCATGGCCGATGACGTGCTCATCGCCGACCGACTCGACGGACAGCCACTCACCAGCGACCACGGCGCGCCGATCCGGCTGGTGAGTCCTGGCCAGTACGGGTTCGTCAACACGAAACACCTGTGCCGCATCGAATTCCACACCGCGCAGCCCGTCGACCCGGACAAGTGGTCACCGCTCGCGGGGCACCGCAGGGCGCGCGTCTGGGCGGAAGAGCGCCATCGATACCTGCCGGGCAGGGTGGTCCGGCCGATCTATCACGCGTTGATCGGGCCGATCCGCCGGATGAGCGCTCGCGGAAGTACCGAACGAACTGCGTGAATCCCGGTGCCGGACAGCCTCAGTCGAGCAGCTTCTTCTGCACCTTGCCCATCGCGTTGCGCGGGAGCGCGTCGACGAAGCGAACCTCCCGTGGCCGCTTGTGGGCCGAAAGCTGTTCGCCCACATAGGCGGTGAGCTCGACACCGAGTGCGTCGGAACTCCCGTCGCGCGCGACGACGAAGGCCACGATCCGCTGCCCGAGGTCGTCGTCGGGCAGCCCGACCACGGCAACCTCGACGACCGCCGGATGCCCGAGCAGCGCGGTCTCGATCTCCCCCGCGCCGATGCGGTAACCACCGGATTTGATGAGGTCGATCGACTCGCGCCCGACGATGCGATGGAACCCGTCGGCATCGATGACGGCCACATCGCCGGTGCGGAACCACCCGTCCTCGGTCCAGTCCCGCGCGGTGGTCTCCGGCCGGTTCAGATACCCGCCGAACAGCATCGGTCCGCGCACCTGCAGGCCGCCGATGCTCGCGCCGTCGTGCGGAACGGGCTCGCCCGCTTCGTCGCGCAGCCTGGTCTGCACCCCGCGCACCGGCGTGCCGACCCAGCCGGGCCTGCGCTCGCCGTCGGCCCGGGTGGACAGCGTGATCATGGTTTCGCTCATTCCGTACCGCTCCACCGGCGCCTGCCCGGTGAGCTCGGCCAGCTTCTCGAACACCGGCACCGGCAGCGGCGCGCTGCCCGAGACGAGCAGCCGCGCCCTACTCAGCTCCTTGGCCAGTTCGGGCCGCTCGACCACGCGTGACCACACCGTCGGCACCCCGAAATACAGACTGCCGCCCGCGGCCGCGTAGGCCTCCGGCGTCGGCTTGCCGGTGTGGATCACCGGACTGCCGACCCGCAGCGGCCCGAGCAGCCCGAGGATCAGCCCGTGCACGTGGAACAGCGGAAGCCCGTGCACCAGTGTGTCTTTCCACGTCCACGCCCACGCCTCGGCCAGCGCGTCGAGCCCGGCGGCGATCGCGCCGCGGCTGAGCATCACACCCTTGGGCGCCCCGGTGGTTCCCGAGGTGTAGAGGATGAAGGCGATCGCGGCCGGATCCGGTTCGGGATAGGTGTGCCAGGACCGTGCGTGCAGCCGCACCGGTACCACCGGCAGGTCCGTGCCCTCCGGCGCAGAGCCGAGCCAGGCCTGCGCACCCGAATCGCGCAGGATGTGCTCGCGTTCGGCGGCGCCCGAGTCCGGCGGTACCGGAACCACGGTCACCCCCGCGATCAGGCAGCCGACCACGGCGATCACGGTTCGCAGAGTGGGTTCGGCCAGCACCGCGACCCGGTCGGCGCGAGCGATGCGTTCCGCCACCGATGTTGCCGAACCCAGCAGATCGCTGCGCGAGACGGTGGCATCATCGATGGTGACGGCGTCGGGAATGTCATCCCCGGCGGCGACGGCGGCCGGATTCAGCGAGGCGAGCAGCAGCGGCGGACCATAGGGCATCCGTCAACGCTAACGTGACGCGATTCGGTGGGTGCCGCCGCCGTCGTTGACACTCCGACACCGTGGTGAGACATTAAATGCATAAGTCTCTCACGCTCTCTTCGACGAAAACGGGGTCAACGATGACCATCCTGTCGCGCTCGCGTTCGCAGCGGTCCGAACCGGCGCCCTTCGACATCCGCGACTACGTCAACGGTTCCGCGGCCTTCTACGGCGCGACCGCCAATGTGATCATGCAGCTCAGCCTGGCCCCCGTCGGCTACGGCGTCGCCGAATCGACGGTGCACAGCGGCAGCATCATGAAGCACCCGGTGAAGCGCACCCGAACCACGCTCACCTACCTGTCGGTGGCGCTGATGGGCACCGACGCGGACCGCGAGGCCTTCCGCACCGCCATCAACGGCGCGCACCGCCACGTCCACTCCACCGCCGACAGCCCCGTGAAATACAACGCCTTCGACAAGAACTTGCAGCTGTGGGTGGCCGCGTGCCTGTACTGGGGCTCGGTCGACGTGATGCGTCGCCTCTACGGCCCCGTCGACGACGCCGTCGCCGACACCTTCTACGACTACGCCCACTACCTCGGCACCACCCTCCAGGTGCCCCGCGAGATGTGGCCCGCCGATCGCGCCGCGTTCGATGCCTACTGGTCCGAGCATCTGAAGCTCACCAGCATCGACACCACGATCAAGGCCTACTTCGACGACCTGCTCGACCTGAAGATGGTGAGCCCGCCCCTGCGCCTGCCCTTCGCCCGCTTCCACCGCTGGTTCACCACCGGCCTACTCCCCCAACACCTCCGAGACGAACTCGGCCTGTCGTGGAGCCCCGCCGACGAGCGCAAACTCAACCGCCTGATGCGCACCACCGGCACGGTGACGGGCCGCCTGCCACGTCCCCTGCGCAACTTCCCCTTCAACGTCGCCCTCGTCGACATGCGCCGCCGCAACCGGCGCGGCAAGCCGCTGATCTGATCGGCATTGCCGCGCGCCTCCCACGCCGACCTGCGGCGTTCGGGTTTCATTCCCCACGATCGCAACGCGTCGCGCGGAATCGGAGGACGTTCGTGAGCATTCGGACAGTGACATGGTGTGCGGCGGCGGTCGCCGTCGGCCTCATGGCGGCCGCGCCCGCCGCCCACGCCGACGAGGACCCGGCGACGGTGCCGCCGCGAACCGCCATGTCGCTGCGGATGCCGGGCGGATTCGCCTGGGGCACCGCCAACGAGCACGAATCGCGGGCGGCGCTGTCGATGTCGAAGCTCTACATCGCCGATTACGCGCTGCGCCACGGCGACGGTTCGCCGCAGGACCGCGCGCTGTCGGAACGGATGATCCGTGACTCCGACGACGGCGCCGCCACCCAACTCGCCGGCAAATATCCGCAAGCGATCGAAGCGACCGCGGGCGAATACGGATTGCGCGGGACGCACGGCACCGCCGACTGGGGCCGGTCGAGCACCAGCACCGCCGACATCACCGACTTCCTGGCCGCCAAGCAGCGCACAGACCCGGGTTCGCCGATCTTCGAGTGGATGGCGGGCGCGAGCAACACCGCCGCCGACGGCACTCCCCAGAACTGGGGCACCGCCCAGCTGCCCGGCGTACACGGCAGCAAGTGGGGATGGTCGGATGTGGGCGCCCCCGAGGTGGCCTCCGCATCCTTCGGGCCCAGCTTCTCGGTCGCCGCGCACACCTACGGCACCCCGGCCGACCAGTCCGCCGATGTGCTCGACGCCCTGCCCGCGCTGATCCTTCGCCTGGCCGGGGCGTACTGACAGCAGTTCATGGTGCGACAGCACCGCCGGCATCAGAACGGGGCTTGCTGCCACCAGTCGTCGCGGGTCTCCTCGAAGGTGTGGCCCGGCCACGACACCTCCACCACCGAGTTCGCGCTGAAGACGTTGCCGCGCTCCCTCGCCGCGAGAGTGAACGGTGCGGCGGGGTCGCGTGGCCGGTAGGCGGCGAGGCTGGTGTGGTGCAGTTCGCGCGTGAGGTCCTCGGTGGTGTGCCGCAGCAGGTAGGCATCGGCGTCGGCGGCGGAGGGGTACTCGGTGTACCACGCGATGAGACCGTCGGCGTCCGTGCAGGTGATCTGCTGGAGCGGCGCCGGGTCGCCCGGCAGCACGACCAGCGACGGAGTCGCCGAACAGTTCGCCTCCCGCCAGCCGCGCCCGGCGGGTCCCGACGGGATCAAGTCGGTGAATCCCGAGGCCACCGACGCGTGCGCACCCCAGGTGGGCGGCGGCGGAACTCGATTCGGGCGCAAGAACTTCCAATAGATCGCACCGACGCCGATCACCCCGACCCCGGCGACCATCGCCAGCACGAGCAGACTCACCGCGAGTACGCGCCACCGCGAGGAAACCGCCCGCTGTGGCCGCGCACGGCCGACCTGCGCCCCGCCGCGATCTACGGCCTGCCGCGGCACGGAGGCAGACGGTGAACTCACCAGAGTCGGGTTCAGCGAATTCGCCGCAGGATCCGCAGACCACACTTCCCGATCGGAAGGGCGAGGCGCTTGCGACCCAGAAGCGGAACCGCTTGCCGCGCTGCCGACTTCCCGAACACGCGGTGGCCCGAAACTGCCGACACCCGGCGACACGAGATCGGTGCGGACCAGCGCCGCCGTCGCCGCCTGCGCGAATTCCACACAGCTGTCGAATCTTTCGGCAGGTTCCTTCGCCATGACCCGCGCGATGACCGCGTCGATTCCGGGTGGCAAGTCGTCGATCATCGCGGACGCGCGCGGCACCGGCTTGGTGAGGTGGGCGGCGACCACCGCCCCGGGATTGTCCGCGGGAAAGGGGCTTTGGCCGGTGAGCAGCGTGAACAGAGTGCAGCCGAGCGAGTACTGGTCGCAGCGGTGGTCGACCGGGGCGCCCGAGAGTTGTTCGGGCGACGCGTAGGCGAGGGTGGCGAGAAAGGCTCCGGTGCGGGTGAGCTGGCGGGCGTCGCCGCGCAGCCGCGCGATACCGAAATCGGTGAGCAGGACACGGTCGCCGGAGCGGCTGGAGGCCAGCAAGATGTTGGCGGGCTTCACATCTCGGTGCAGCACACCGCGGTCATGGGCGTAGTCCAGTGCCTCGGCGGTCTGCGCGATGATCCCGATCGCCCGCGCCGGATCAAGCGGCTCGCCGCGGAACACCGAGGCGTCGCGGCCGTCGACGTACTGCATGGAGATCCACATCAGGCCGTCTTCGACGCCACGGTCGAGCACCGAGACGATGCCGGGATGATCGAGATGGGCGGACACGTCCGCCTCCCGCTCGAACCGCCCACGGACCTCGTCGTCGGAATACAGTTCGCGATCGAGCAGTTTCAGTGCCACCTGCCGAGGCAGGCGCGGATGCGCCGCGAGGTACACGGTGCCCATTCCGCCCCGGCCCAGCAGCCGGTCGATCCGGTACCCCGCGAAGACCGTGCCCGCACTGAACTCCACCCCGCGCATTCCGCTGTGCCTCTCGATCTTGTGCAGGACAGCTACCGCCCCTGTGCTCCACACGATATCGGCCGCCGGGGACAGCCCGAACCGCTGGGCGCGATCTACCCAGCGGTTCGTGCGGAGACGGTGTTCAGGACAGGCGTGCGGCCGCTTCGGCGATGCGTTCGTCGGTGGCGGTGAGGGCGATACGCACGTGCTCGGGCGAACGGGGACCGTAGAAATCGCCGGGAGCGGCGAGGATTCCGCGTTCGGCGAGCCAGTCCAGGGTGACGCGGCAGGGCTCGCCGCGGGTAACCCACAGGTACAGACCGGCTTCGGAGAAGTCGATGCGGAAACCCGCCTGCGTCAAAGCTTTTCGCAGGATCTCGCGACGGGCGCGGTAACGCTCACGTTGCTCGGCCTCGTGCACGTCGTCGCTGAGCGCGGCGGTCATCGCGGCCTGGATCGGGAACGGCATGATCATGCCGGAGTGCTTGCGCACCTCGAGCAGTTCGGCCACCAGTTCCGGGTCGCCGGCGAGGAAACCGGCACGGTAGCTGGCCAGATTCGAGGTCTTCGACAGGGAATGGATGGCCAGCAGACCGGTGTGGTCACCATCGCAGACGCGCGGGTCGAGAATCGAAACGGCCTCGCCCTCCCAGGTCAGGCCCAGGTAGCACTCGTCGGACGCGACGATCGCGCCGCGCTCGCGCGCGAACGCCACCACCTTGCGCAAGTGCTCGACGGGCAGCACCTTGCCTGTGGGGTTCGAGGGCGAGTTCACGAAGATCAGCGCCGGATTCTGCGGGCCGACCTGAGTGAGACCGTCTGCGCGCCAAGGCTTCGCGCCCGCCAGCAGCGCGCCGACCTCATAGGTCGGATAGGCGATCTCGGGGATCACCACCAGATCGTCGGCGCCGATACCGAGCAGTCGCGGCAGCCCGGCGATGAGCTCTTTCGTGCCGAGCACCGGCAGCACCGCCGCCGGGTCGACGCCGGTGACGCCGAACCGGCGCGCCAACGCGGCGACAGCGGCGGAGCGCAGCTCAGGGGTGCCGTGCGTGGTCGGATAGCCGGGAACGGCCGCCACCGAGCCCAGGGCCGCGCGGATCAGCGGATCGACCGGGTCCACCGGTGTACCCACGGACAGATCGACGAGGCCACCGGGGTGGGTGGCCGCCTTCTGCTTGACCGCCGCGATGGTGTCCCAGGGAAAATCGGGCAGCAGGCCGCTCACCCGGCCCTTCCGGCTCTGGGTGGGCACCCCTGCGCTCACTCTTCGGCCATCGGGGGCAGCGCCTTGATGAAGGCGGGGTCGAAATCGACCACACCGACCTTGGTCGCGCCACCGGGGGATCCCAGCTCGTTGAAGAAGTCGACGTTGGCGTTGATGTAACCGCTCCACTGATCCGGAGTGTCGTCCTCGTAGAAGATCGCCTCCACGGGGCAGACCGGCTCACACGCACCACAGTCCACGCACTCGTCGGGTTGGATGTAGAGCATGCGACCACCCTCGTAGATGCAATCCACGGGGCATTCCTCGATGCACGCCTTGTCCTTCACGTCAACGCACGGTTCAGCGATGATGTACGGCACTGCCGTTCTCCTAGTCTGTCCTCACCTGCGGGGTTACTCCGCCCACGAAACACTATCCCGACCGCCCACATTACTCCCAGGTCAGCCTGCCCTAACTCACACTGACAATCATCCGATAGCCAATGGCAACGGTGCCGGTTTGGCCTCGACCACTCCGTAGGTGGTGGTGCGTTCGCGGACCGGACGGTCGATGCCCGCCGCGATCTCGGTGAGCTCGGCGACGGTTTTCGCCGAACCGTGCTGGGAACCGGCCATCCGGGAAATGGTCTCCTCCATCAGCGTGCCACCCAGATCGTTGGCGCCACCGGTGAGCATGGCCTGGGTACCGAGGGTACCCAGTTTCACCCAGCTGGTCTGGATGTTGTGGATGCGGCCGTGCAGCATGATCCGGGCCAGCGCGTGGACCGCGCGGTTGTCGCGGTTGGTGGGGCCCGGCCGGGCCGCGCCTGCGAGGTAGAGCGGTGCGCTCTGGTGGACGAACGGGAGCGGGACGAACTCGGTGAAGCCGCCCGTCTCGTCCTGGATGCCGCGCAGCACCCGCAAGTGGCCCACCCAGTGCTTCGGGTTGTCCACATGTCCGTACATCATCGTCGAACTCGACGGGATGCCCAGCTTGTGCGCGGTGGTGATGACCTCGATCCAGGCCGAGGTGGGGAGTTTGCCCTTGGTGAGCACCCAGCGGACCTCGTCGTCGAGGATTTCGGCGGCCGTTCCGGGGATCGAGCCCAATCCGGCTTCCTTCAGCGCCGACAGCCAGTCGTGGATGCTCTGGCCCCCGCGCGAGGCGCCGTTGACGATCTCCATCGGGCTGAACGCGTGGACGTGCATCGACGGCACCCGCGCCTTGATGGCGCGGACCAGGTCGGCGTAGCCGGTGACCGGGAGTTCGGGGTCGATACCGCCCTGCATGCAGATCTCGGTGGCGCCGTCGACATGGGCCTCCCACGCGCGGTCGGCGACCTCGTCGGTGCTGAGGGTGAAGGCGTCCGCGTCGCCCTTGCGCTGGGCGAAGGCGCAGAAGCGGCAGCCGGTGTAGCAGATATTGGTGAAGTTGATATTGCGGTTCACCACGTAGGTGACCTCGTTGCCGGAGACCTCGCGTCGCAACGAGTCGGCCAGTGCGGCAACAGCTTCCATGTTCGCGCCGTCGGCGGTGGCCAAGGCCAGGTACTGATCGTCGGTGAGACCCGCCGGGTCCTTCTCGGCGGCGCGCAGGGCGTCGAGCACCTCGGAATCGAGCCGCTCGGGCGCGACGACAGCCAGGTCGCGGGCGTGTTCGCGAATCGTCTCCCAGTCGCCGAACGCGCCGACGACTTCCTGACCGAGCCCGGAATCGCTGCGGCTGTCGGTATTGCGTCCCTCGGTGTCGATGGCGGTGTTCAGGTCGACGCGGCCGACCGAATCCCACGACTCGTCGGGTTCCTGCCACGGCAGGCCGACCGGCACGGCCTCGGGCCTGGCCAGGCCCGTCGCGGGGTCGGTGAGCGCGTCGACGTGCGCGCCGATCCGGGGATCGATCCACGGATGGCCCGCGCGAACGTATTTCGGGTGCGCGGAGGTGCGCTCGACGAGGGTGAACCCGGCCGCCTCGGTGATCTCGCGCAGGGTGTCCAGATTCGGCCACGGGCGTTCGGGGTTGACGTGGTCGACCGTCACCGGCGACACCCCACCCCAGTCGTCGATGCCGGCGTCGATCAGCGCCCGGCAATCACTGTGCGACACCAGGTTCGGCGGGGCTTGCACCGGGACATCGGGGCCCAGCAGCAATCTCGTCACCGCGACGGTCGCCAGGAACTCCGCCACGCCCGCATCGGGAACATCGCGCATGGCGGTGTCGTCCTTGGCGCGGAAGTTCTGCACGATCACTTCCTGGATGTGCCCGAACTCCCGGTGCTGCTTGCGAATCGCCATGATCGACTCGGCGCGCTCGGTGAGATTCTCGCCGATGCCCACCAGGATGCCAGTGGTGTAGGGCACCGAGAGCCTGCCCGCGTCGGTGATCGAGCGCAGCCGGACCGCCGGATCCTTGTCGGGGCTGCCGTAGTGGCATTCGCCCTTGTCGGTGAACAGCCTGGTGGCGGTGGTTTCGAGCATCATGCCCATGGACTGGGCGACAGGCTTGAGGCGGGAGATCTCGTTCCAGCTCATCACGCCGGGGTTCAGGTGCGGCAGCAGACCGGTCTCCTCCAGCACGAGGATGGAGACGGCGCGCAGATAGTCGAGGGTGGAGTCGTAGCCGCGCTCGTCGAGCCACTGCGCGGCCTCCGGCCAGCGGTCCTCCGGCCGGTCGCCCAGGGTGAACAGCGCTTCCTTGCACCCCAGGGCAGCACCCTGACGGGCGATCTCGAGCACCTCGTCGGGTTCGAGGAACATGCCCTTGCCCTCGGCGCGCAGCTTGCCGGGCACGGTGACGAACGTGCAGTAATGGCACTTGTCCCGGCACAGCTTGGTGAGCGGGATGAACACATTGCGCGAATAGCTGATCGTGCGTGGGCGGCCCGCCGATTCCAGGCCCGCGTCGCGGACTCTGGCGGCGCTGGCGCACAGATCGGCGAGGTCGTCGCCGGTGGCATGCAGCAGGACGGTGGCCTCGTCGACGTTCAACGTGACGCCGTCGCGGGCTCGGCGCAGGGCCCGTCGCATCGCGGCGGGACTCGGCGGCGACATCGGAACGCTCGGCTTCGGAAGATCGGTCACCCCGTCGATCATGCGCTACTTCTTCCCCGGACGTGTGGTCGGTGAGGTCACGGGCCCACGGCGGGCGCGGCGTGGTCGTCCTTGTCCGACGACAACCTCCACCGTGACCACGCGTATTCCCGACGGGGTGAAACCGTCGCACGCGCATGGAACCATGGGCAGCATGTCACTGCCGCGTTCCACCATCCTGGCCGAACCGGCCTGGCGTCCGAGTGCCAAGGCCAAGCTGCTGTGGGCATTGGAGAACACGATCGGCGTGGTGGTGTTGTTCATCGCGCTCGGGGTGTGGGCGGTGCTCGACGGGGACCGTCGCGGCTGGCAGGTGCTCGCCGGGCTGGCCCTCGTGGTGCTCGCGGTGCTCGCCGTCGTGGTGATCCCGGTGTGGCGCTACGCGGTGCATCGGTGGGAGGTGACCGATGAGGCCGTGTACACGCGGGTGGGGTGGCTGGATCAGGAGTCACGGGTCGCGCCGATCTCGCGGGTGCAGACCGTGGACACCGAGCGTGGTCCGCTGGAACGGATCCTGGGGCTGGCGACGGTCACCGTGACCACCGCGTCGTCGGCCGGAGCGGTGAAGATCAGTGCGCTCGACCTGCCGGTGGCCGAGGAGACGGTGCTGCGGCTGACCGCGATCGCCGCGCAGCACCGCGGGGACGCGACGTGATCCAGCCCGTCGAATGGCAGCGCCTCGACCCGCGCATGCTGCTGGTGTATCCGGTCAACGAGATCATGAAATACATTCCGGTGCTGCTCGGTTCGATCATCGTCGGCACGACCAGCGGCAATCCGCTGTGGAGTCTCATCCCGGTGGTGCTGGTCGCGGCGTTCGGTATCGCGCGCTGGTTCACCACGTCGTATCGGATCGACGCCGATCACGTGCAGCTGCGCAGTGGAATCGTGGCGCGCCGGACCTTGTCGGTGCCGAGGCCCCGCATCCGGTCGGTGGATGTGGAAGCCGATCTGCTGCACCGGGTGCTGGGGCTGGCGGTGCTGGCGATCGGCACCGGGAAGCAGACCGACAAGGGCGAGGAGTTCAAGCTCGACGCGCTCGATACGAGTCAGATCCCGGCGCTGCGGGCCGAATTGCTCTCCCACACCGGCCGACACGCGCCCGATCACGTCGACGCGGCCGGAGCGCCCCATGTTTCGCGCTTTGACGCGCTTGCCGAGTCCGGGGTGGAGATCGGGCACTGGAGGGCGGCGTGGGTGCGCTACGCGCCGCTGTCGCTGACCGGACTGGCTGTCGTCGCACCGATCGCGGGGCTCGGCGCGCAATACGGGGTGATCGACGTGCTGTCGGAAAGCGCTGTCGTGCAGCACCTCGACGACGACACCACGGCGATCGTCACGATCACCATCGCGGGGTTGACCGTGCTGACGTTGGCGCTGGTGAGCCTCGCCGCGTGCGGCCAGTATCTCGCCACCTGGTTCGGCCTGCGCGTGCTCGACAACGGCACCACCCTGCACCTGCGCCACGGACTGTTCACCACCCGCCAGATCACCCTCGACCTCGCCCGCTTCCGTGGCGCCACCCTCAACGAACCGCTCCTGCTGCGCGCCGCCCGCGCCGCCCAGCTGGAGATGATCATGACCGGCGAGAACCCTCGCCAGAAGATCCTTCCCCAGGCGCCCCGCGTCGCCGTCGAGCGCACCCTCGACGAACTACTCCGCAGCCGTCGCGCCCCGCAGGCGAAAGTATCGGCCGATTCGGCCGCGCCACAACCGATCACCGGTTCCGCCCTGGGCACCGTCGACCTGCGCAGACACGGACCCGCCGCCCGCCGTCGTCGCTACACCCGCGCCGCGTGGCCTGTCGGGATCGTTGTCGTCGCCATGCTCGCCGTCGTGCTCACGGGTGGCCATCTGGCACCGTGGGCCTGGACCTTCCCGGTGGTCTTCGCCGTCGTCATGGCCCTGCTCGCCGAGGACCGCTATCGCGGCCTCGGCCACCGCGTGCTCCCCGGCACCACCGGCCCGACCTGGCTGATCACCCGCTGCGGCAGCCTCGATCGCAATCGGGACTGCCTCGAAGCTCCCGGCATCATCGGGTGGACTGTGCGGCAGACCTTCTGGCAGCGCCGCGCCGGACTCGCCACCGTCGTCGCGGCCACCGCCGCGGGCAAGAAGGCCTATCTGGTGGTCGACATCCCGATCGCTGCGGCCGCGGCGCTGATCGAAGAAGTGACCCCGGGCGGACTCGGCACACGCTGAAAGGTCCGGGGAAGACCCGCCGAGCCCGATAGCGACGCGGGCGACAGCGACGCGGCGTAGCGTTCGATTCGATCGCCGTGCCGCTGACGCTAGGGGTGATTCGTGCATTTCACCGAGGTTATCGAGAACGCGGGCAAAGTGCTGGACGCCGCGGGCGTCGCGGCTATCGTCATCGGCGCGCTCGTCGGCACGGTCCGCTTCCTGCGACAGCTGGCCGGGCACGAGGAGTTCGAGCTCGCCTACGGCACCTATCGGCGCGGGCTGGGCCGAGCGATCCTGCTCGGCCTGGAATTCCTGGTGGCGGCCGACATCATCCGCACGGTGGCCATCGCGCCGACGTTCACCAGTGTGGGCGTGCTGGCCTTGATCGTGCTGGTGCGGACGTTCCTGAGCTACTCGCTCGAACTCGAGCTGACCGGCCGGTGGCCGTGGCAGAAGACGAAAGCTACCGGCTGACGTTCGACCGGTAGTACAGGTACCCCGCGGGCGCGAGCACACCGCAGGCGAACAGCAACAGGGTGCGGCCGTCGCTGCCGAGCATGATGTCACCGCCGGGGCCACGCGAGGCGCAGACCAGGAACCCGAACACCCACACCACGATCGGGGCGAAAGTGAAGCCGATTCGGTCGGTCACCGATTCCATGCCGTAGACCAGCGCGATGTTGATGGGTGCGGCGAACAGCGCCACCACCGGAAACGCCAGCGAGCCGATGTACAGCGGCAGGAACAGCACTTCGACGGCCAGGGTGATCAGCGCGTCGACCAGCAGCAGCACGACGATGAGCCCCGAGATCAGCGGATCCGCCACGCCGGAGATGCGTGCGGACCGCAGCACGGCGGTGGGCTGATCGCGATCGGTCACCATGCGCGTGAGTCTATTCGGCCGAAGCGGTCTGCTGTGCCGCCCGCGCCCGGGAGAACCGCCAGCCGATCAGCAGCGCGGGCCCGATCACCAGCAGGCTCGCCACCGTCCAGGTCCCGACCGGGCGGTCGATCGCCATCAGGACCAGCACCGTGCACAGGAAGGCCAGCGTGGCCCAGCCGGTGTACGGCGCGCCCATCATCCGGAACGCGGGCCGCTCGAGCTGCCCCCGCTTCCACAGGTGCCACATCCGCAGCTGACAGAGCACGATGGTGGCCCACGACGCCAGGATGCCCAGCGAGGCCACATTCAAGACGATCTCGAAGGCCTGATCCGGAACGAACCCGTTGAGCACCACCCCGAGCAGCGCGATGCCGAAGGTGAGCAGGATCCCGCCGTAGGGCACGCCGTGACTGCTCATCACCGAGGTGAACCGAGGGGCGCTACCGCGCATCGACATCGAACGCAGAATGCGCCCGGTCGAATACAGACCCGCGTTGAGACTGGAGAACGCCGCGGTGAGCACGACGATATTCATCAGCGAGCCGATGCCGGGCACGCCGAGCGCGGCGAAGAACGTGACGAACGGGCTCTCCCCCGCGTGATAGGACGTGTACGGCAGCAGGAGTCCGAGCAACAGCAGCGATCCGACGTAGAACACCGCGATCCGCAGGATCACCGAGTTGATCGCCCGCGGCATCAGCTTCTCGGGATCCTTGGTCTCCCCCGCCGCCGTACCGACCAATTCGACGGCGGCATAGGCGAAGATCACGCCCGAGGTGACCAGCACCAGCGGCAGGATGCCGGTCGGGAACATGCCACCGTGCTCGGAGATCATCGACGGGCCGGTCTGTTCGCCACGAATGGTGAAGCGCCCCAGCAGGAACACCGTGCCGATCACCAGGAAGGCACACAGCGCGGTCACCTTCACCAGCGCGGCCCAGAACTCCAGCTCACCGAATGCCTTGACGCTCACCAGGTTCACGATCAGCACGATCACCAAGGCGATCAGCGCCAGCACCCATTGCGGTACCGAGGTCATCGGCTGCCAGTAGTGGAAGTACAGCGCGATGGCCGTGGAGTCGGCGATGCCGGTCATCGACCAGTTCAGGAAGTACATCCAGCCCGCGACGAAAGCGGCTTTCTCCCCGAGGAATTCGCGTGCGTAGGAGACGAACGAACCGGAGGTGGGGCGGTGCAGCACCAGCTCGCCCAGCGCGCGCAGGATGAAGAACACGAACACGCCGCAGACCGCGTAGACGACCCACAGCATGGGCCCCGCACTGGCCAGCCTGCCACCGGAACTCAGGAACAGGCCGGTGCCGATCGCGCCGCCGATCGCGATCATCATCAGCTGACGTCTGCCGAGGGACTTGTGATATCCGGCGTCCTCGGCGTCGAGATCCGGTCGATCACCCACAGCGGTCATGACACCCCACCCATCGTGTGAGAACACCCGAGAACGCGGACACCGGAACGGTACCGGCCCGCGCGCCGAGGCACGATGGCAACCCTGTGGCTAGCTACTCAATCGAGACCGGCGAACAGGTCGTGCTCGAACCCATCGGCGCCGAGCTGGCCGCGAGTACCGCGCACCAGCCTGAAATGCTCCTCCGGCAGCACCGGCAGCGCGATGTTGTTCGACAGAGCGAATTCTCGGCCACTCGGTGCGACGGTGACCTGGGTGGCGTGCGCGCGCATGGCGGCACGCTTGGCCGAGACCGCGTCCGAGACATCGACCACGGTGGTCACCCCGCTCGTCGACATGGCGGCCAGTTCCGCCTCGACGGGCAGACGCCAGCCCGGGGGCAGTGCGCCGGGCAGTTCGTCGACGGTGCGGCGAGCCAGCGCGGCGGTGTGCTGGCGCAGCAGGTCGCCGTCGGTGACGGTCCAGTAGAACTTCGGGACGTCCCAGCCCTGTTCGGCAGCGGCCGCGACCGCCGCGGTGGTGATCTCGTGCGCGCGAATGTGGTCGGGATGGCCGTAGCCGCCGCGCGGGTCGTAGGTGACGACGACCCGAGGTCGCAGTTCGAGAATCACCGCGACGAGCGCGTCGACGGCGGCGTCACCGGAATTCACGAAGGCCCGCGGGTTCGCCGCCGACGGCGTGCCCGCCATGCCGGAATCGCGCCACCGGCCGGGGCCGCCGAGGAACCACGGCTCGCCCGCGTCGAGGGCCGACAGCGCGGCGGTGAGTTCGCCGATGCGGTAGCCGCCGAGCTGGTCGGCTTCGGCGGCGATCAGGCGCGACCACCGTTCGCCGATGACCTCACCCTCCTCACCGAGCGTGCAGGTGACCACCGTCACCGGGACACCACGGCGGCGATAGTGCGCGATAGTGCCACCCGTGGTGAGGGTTTCGTCATCGGGGTGGGCGTGGACCAGGAGCAGGCCACCGGTCTCGGTCATGGGATCCTCCGCCACTGTGCCGTATCACCGAAGATGCCGACCTGGATGGCGCCCGACAGCGACACACCGTCGACGCGCGGACCGGCCGCCGCGACGACGTTGTCCTGCACGATCGGCAACACGGTCGCCAGTTCCCACAATCGTGGCTCGGATTCGGCCAGGATCCGCGGCACCTCGAACCCCCGCAGCGCTTCGTCGATCGAGGGTTGCAGAGTCGGATCGCACACACCGCCGATATTGCTGGGCGCCTTGCGGTACGCCTCGGCCGCGGCCAAGGCGGGACCTTCGGCGCCGGCCGGTTCGACGGGCGGACAGCCGTAGCGGGAGGCGAGCGCGGTGGCGGGGTCGCCGCCCGCGAGCTCCCAGCCGACGATGGCGTCGATCGAGGATTCGGTGAGGTCCTTGCCGTACAGCTCATCGGCGGCCAGGCCGCGAACGGTGGCATCGATACCGGCACTGCGCAATTGGTCGGCGGCGGTATTGGCGACGGCCAGCGCCGACGCGTCCTCGGTGACGGCGCCGATCCGCACCGACAACCCCTTACCGTTGCGCGCCACCGAGCGCGGGCGCGGCGCGGGCGAGGTGGGCGAACCGGTCTGCTGCGCCTCCGGTGCGCGACCGAAGCCCGCCTCGGCCAGCAGGGCGAACGCTTCATCGGCGGTCATCCGCGGCGGCGCGGTGGGCACATAACCGGGACTCGACGGCGAAAGCACTTGTGCGCGTGCGGGTTCTACCCAACCACCGGTCTGCGCACCGACGGTCGCCAGCAGGGCGGGGTCGAGCAGCGCGAGCACCGCCTTGCGGACCCGGACATCGGCGAGATCGCCGGAACGGCCGTTGAGCGCGAGTTGCAGTTCGCGGGCCTGCGGCATGATCGTGGTCCGCACCGAGGGGATCGCGGCCAGTTGCGCCTGGGTCGCCACACCGCCGTGCACGAGCGCCATCTGCGCGTCGCCGGTGCGCAGCGATTCGGCCAGTTGCGAGGGTGTGCCGCCGCGACGGAACTGGATCTGATCCGGGGAGGCCGGGGTGCCCCAGAAGCGGTCGTTGCGTTCGAGCAGGATCTCGTCGCGGCCGCGATCGACCGATTTGATGGTGAAATTGCCGCCAGAGACCGGGATCTTGTCGACCAGCCCGCTGGTGAACCCACCCGGCGAGTCCTTCACCAGGTGCGAGGGCAGCAGATTCGAGAACAGTTCACGCCAGGCCGGGTAGGGCTGGGTCATGGTGACCGTCACCGTCTTGCCGCCACCCGAGGACGCCACATCGGAGATGAGCCGGTAGCCGGCCGGGTCCACCACACCGGGCTGGCTGATCATCTGCTGCCAGAGGAACCGGAAGTCCTCGGCGGCGATCGGGGCGCCATCGGACCAATTGGCCTGATTACGCAGGGTGTAGGTGATGGTGAACGGCTCCTGGGCCGTCACATCGGCCGACACGATCAGCGAGGTATCGGGCACCCAGTCGACCAGACCGGGATGCACGGGACTCGGCGCGGCGCGGAACGGGCTGGGCAGCACCATCGAACTCACCGCGCTGGTCACCGGCGACTGATCCGAGCGCAGGTGCGGGTTGAACCCGATCCCGATGTCGTCGATCGCGACGACGACGGTGTTCTTGCCCGGCTTGGCCTGGGTGGTCTTGGGAGAGTCGGAGGACTCGATCGGCGGTGGCGGATTCGCCGTGCAACCGGCCACGACCGCCGTCGAGGCAATCATCGCCAGCACCATCGCGCGCCACCTTGCGCGCCGCCCCAGACTCACTCTGCGCACTCTACCCAACCCCGCTATCCACTGCCGGTCGCCCATTACAGGCCCACAAAACGGCGTGGGGCCGGGGGGGGTTACGGGGCCCACCCCCCCGCGATAAGCACAAAATAAATCTTTTAAAAAAAAAAAAAA